>CALNBE010000140.1 GCA_937874455.1 uncultured Opitutia bacterium
GCCACGCAATCCGCCTCCCGGTGCCCGACCATGCGGAGGAAAATTTCCTCCGGCCCCGCCACGCCCTGCTCCGCCGCGCCCGCCTGCCACGCCCGCAAACTCAACCGCTCCGTGTCCAGCAGCAGCCCATCCATGTCAAACACCACCCCGCGCACCGTTTGTCCCAAAAATTGCATCGCCGCACCTCAACGCGCTCCCGCCCACCGTTCAACGGTTTTTCCGCTTTCCTCCGCGAATTTCCGCCGTAATCTGCCAAAGTCGTTCGACAAAAACTCCTGTTCAACAAACTAACCCTTTTCCATTTATTAAAAAATCATGAGCAAGACCACTCTCGACCAACTCAAGCAGTTCACCACCGTGGTCGCCGACACCGGCGATTTCGCCTCCATCAAGGCCTTCCAGCCCCAGGATGCCACCACCAACCCCAGCCTGATCCTCAAGGCGGTGCAGATGCCCGAATACAAGCACCTGCTCGACCAGGCCGTCGCCAACAACAAGGGCAAATCCGTCGCCAGCATCATCGACGCCCTCCTGATTCTCTTCGGCAAGGAAATCCTCAACATCGTCCCCGGCCGCGTCTCCACCGAAGTTGACGCCAAACTCTCCTTCGACACCGCCGGCACCATCGCCAAGGCCCGGGAATTGATCGCCCTCTACCAGCAAGCCGGAATTCCGCGGGAGGGCGTCTTGATCAAGATCGCCTCCACCTGGGAGGGCATCAAGGCCGCCGAGGAACTCGAGAAATCCGGCATCCGCTGCAACCTCACCCTCCTCTTTTCCTTCGCCCAAGCCGTCGCCTGCGCCGAGGCCAAGGTCCAGCTCATCTCGCCTTTCGTTGGCCGCATCTACGATTGGTATAAGAAAAAGACCGGCCAGGAATACACCGGAGCCGAGGATCCGGGCGTCCAGTCCGTCACCAAGATTTACAACTACTACAAAAAATTCGGCTACAAAACCGAGGTCATGGGCGCCAGCTTCCGCAACGCGGGGCAAATCACCTCCCTCGCCGGCTCCGACCTGCTCACCATCTCCCCCAACCTCCTCGACGAACTGAGCAAGTCCACCGCTCCGCTCGCCCGCTCCCTCAACCCCGAAACCGCCGCCGCCGCCGACCTCGAGAAAATTTCCCTCGACGAAAAGGGCTACCGCTGGCTCCACAACAGCGACGCCATGGCGGTCGAAAAAACCGCCGAGGGCATCCGCGCCTTTGCCGCCGACGGTGACAAACTGGTCGCCCTCGTTTCCGCCGCCGCCCAATAAGCGCCGCGAAAAATTCCTTCGCCCAACACCGGAGTCCCCAGCGGCTCCGGTGTTTTTGCTTACCCCGCGCCGAAAATTTCCTTTGCTCCGCCCCGTGCACATCCAAGTCCTCACCAACGACTGGCCCGGCTACCAACTGCTCGACTCCGGCAACCGCCGCAAACTCGAACAATTCGGCCCCGTCCGCCTCATTCGCAGCGAGCCCAAGGCCTGGTGGAAACCTTCCCTCCCCGACAGCGAATGGCACCTCGCCGCCGCCGTGCACGAGGACGACAACCGCGAGGGCCGCTGGCGCTTCCTCCGCCCCGGCCCGAAAGAATGGGAAATTTCCTTCGAACAACTGCGCTTCCAACTGCGCTTCATGGACAACTCCAAACAGATCGGCCTCTTCCCCGAACAATCCCCCCACTGGCGCTGGCTGCTCGACCAAAAAATTTCCTCCGCCACCCCGGAGGAAAACCGCCCCCGCGTCCTCAATCTCTTCGGCTACACCGGCGCCGCCTCCCTCGCCTGCGCCCGCGCAGGCTGGCACGTCACCCATGTCGATGCCTCCAAACCCGCCGTCGCCTGGGGCCGCCGCAACCAGGAACTCTCCGACCTCGCCGACGCCCCGATCCGCTGGATCCTTGAGGACGCCGGCAAATTCGTCCAGCGCGAGGCCCGTCGCGGCAACCAATACGACGCCATCCTGCTCGATCCGCCCGCCTTCGGCCGCGGCCCCAACAACGAACTCTGGAAAATCGAACGCGACCTCCCGCCACTCCTCGACCTCTGCCGCCAAATCCTTTCCCCCCGCGCCCGCTTCATCCTCCTCACCGTTTACACCATCGACGCATCCTCCATCCTCTGCCACAACTTGCTCCAGCAAATGACCGCCGACCGCGGAGGGAAAATCACCATCGGCGAACTCACCCACCAGGAAAAAACCAGCCGCCGCCACCTCCCGCTCTCCCTTTGGGGCCGCTGGGAACTTTGAGCGGCCACCGGGGTTTCATTGGGCAACAGATTTCACAAGCCACACCGATCCTCATGAAAAAACTGCTCCTTGCTCTCACATTTTGTTTTGGCAGCTTTGCACTGCTCCAAGCCGAATCTCCTGTGTCTCAGGAAAAAACCGACTTTCACAAAGAACTCCTGAAAACCGTCGGCTCCTCCACCGTCAAAGACAAATCCATATCCAAGGCCAATATCAAAGAATTCAAGGAAAAGAAATACGTCTTCGTCTATTTCTCCGCCCACTGGTGCCCGCCTTGCCGCCAGTTCACCCCCGAACTCGTCAAGTTTTACAACGCCAACATCGACAATGGCGATTTCGATTTGCTCTTCGTCTCCAGTGATCGCGACCAATCCGCCATGGATGGCTACATGAAGGAAACCGAGATGCCTTGGCTGGGCGTCAAACTCGGCCCCAAGACCGACAAACTCAAAAAACAATATGGCAGCACTGGCATCCCCCACTTAGTGCTCCTCGACGAAAACGATAAGGTGATCGCCCGCGGCCAAGGCAACGTGATGCAGGAATACCTCAAACTCACCAAGGCCAAAAAGAAATAATCCTGTCCCATTTCCTCCGCCCGCGATTTTCCGTCGCGGGCTTTTTATTTCCTCCGCCAAAAGCATTTTTGACTAATCCCGCGCCGCACGTTCAGTCGCCTGCCCTATGCCGGATTCCTCCGCCACCGCCTCCCTTTCCATCATAGGGCAGGCGAATGAACGTGCGGAGGAATCCGGCATAG
>CALNBE010000141.1 GCA_937874455.1 uncultured Opitutia bacterium
ACGCGCGGCGTCATCACCGTCCGGGAGTTGATGACGCCGCGCGTGGTCGTCACCGCCATCGAGGCGGACCTTTCCGTCGGCACCGTTTTCCAACAACTGCCCAACCTGCCCCACGGACGCTTCCCGGTTTATGAGGATTCCCTCGACCATGTGACCGGCATCGTGCGCCGCCGCGACCTGCTTCAGGCCAAGGCCAACGACCAGGACAAGGTGCTGGTGCGCACCCTCGCCGACAAGGCCCACTTCATCCCCGAAAGCGCCATCGTCGGCGTCACCCTCCGCGACCTCGTCAAAAACCACCAGCGCATCGCCATCGTGGTGGACGAGTTTGGCAGCGTGAGCGGCGTCATCACGCTGGAGGATATTTTCGAATACCTGATCGGGGCCGAGATTTTTGAAAAGGACGACGTCGCGGTCAACATGCGCGACCTGGCCCGCGCCCGGGCGCGGCACCCGAAACCTTCCCGCAAGAAAAATTCCTCCGCCGACCCCCTTTCCGCATGAACAGTTTCCCCTCCACCACGCCCGAGCCGACGCCGGGCTATTGGGTTCACAACCTCGACCCGTTCCTGTTTCAGTTCCCCGCAGGCTGGCCGTTGGACGGCATCCGCTGGTACGGGCTGGCCTACATCGTGGGCTTCTTCGTCGCGGCGCTCCTGCTCCATGTTTACTATAAGCGGGGAAAATCCCCGCTCAATTCCGACCAGCAATCCTCCTTCATGATCGCCCTGATTCTCGGCGTGCTGGTGGGCGGACGGCTGGGCTATGTCTTCGGCTACATGCTGAGCAAAAATCCCCGCGTGCTCTGGGAGGACCCGTTGGTCATCTTCCGCGTCAACGAAGGCGGCATGGCCAGCCACGGGGGCATGATCGGCGTCTGGCTCGCCCTAGCCTGGGCCGCCTGGCATTACAAGGTGCGCTACTGGCGGTTGATGGACATCACCGTGACCCTTGCGCCCGCGGGCATTTTCTTTGGCCGCATCGCCAACTTCATCAACGGCGAACTCTGGGGAAAGGAAACTTCCGTGCCCTGGGCGGTCGTCTTCCCGATCCATTTTGAATCCGGCAACATCCTCTACCTGCTCCCGCGCCATCCGTCGCAACTCTACGCAGCGGTGTTGGAGGGACTGCTTCTGCTCGCCTGGACCCAGTGGCGCTTCTGGCGCGGCAAACTCCCTGAGGGTCAACTGGTCGGCGAGGCCATGATCGGCTACGGCCTGGTGCGAATCCTCGATGAAATTTTCCGCGAGCCCGACACCGGGGTCAGTCTGATCCTCGGCCTCAGCCGCGGGCAGTTCTACTCGGTGGCCCTGGTGCTGATCGGGGTTGCGGTGATCGCCTACGCCCGCTCCTCCAAGACTTTTCCCCGTCCGCCACGCCCAGCCTGATTCCTTTCCGAAAAATTTTCCTCCGCCAATGAGCCACCCCGACGACACCGCCGCCCGTATCCGGGAACTGGAGATCAAGGTCACTTTCCTCGAAAACCACATCGAGGCCCAGGATCGTGTGATGCTCGAACAGGGACAGCACATCGGCAAAATTTTGCAGGAGTTGAAACGCCTGCGCGACGCCGCCGCGGGGGAAAACGCCTTCCCCGCCGACGAACGTCCACCGCACTACTAAACCGGGGGGCAAAGGAAATGTGCGGCCGCGTCAGCCAGTTCAACGCCCTGCGACGTTTCCCCAAGGGCGCCGCCCGCGCACCGGAAAAAGCCGGGCCGCGGCGCAACGTCACTCCCGGCACGCCCCTGCTGGCCCTGCGGAAAAATGCCGCCGCCACCCTTTGCTCCCACTGGCTGCACTGGGGTCTGCGCACCGCGCACCGCCAACTGGCCAACGCCCGCGCCGAATCCGTCGGCGACAACCCGCTCTTCCACACCGCGCTCGAACGCGGTCGCTGCGTGGTGCCGGTGGACGGTTTTTACGAATGGCACCGCGAAGGAAATTCTCGCCAGCCTTGGTTTTTTTATCCCGCTGCCGCAGAGGAAATGCTCTTCCTCGCCGCCATCGGCCAGCCCCATGATCCGCCCGTCCCGACGGTCTGCCTGCTCACCACCGCCGCCAACGACGTGATGGCTCCCGTTCACCACCGCATGCCCGTGCTGCTCAATCGCGCAGGTCTCGACCGCTGGCTTTCCTCCGCGCCGTTTTCCCTCGCCGAGCTGCGCGCGTTCACCGCGCCCGCCCCGGAAAACTGGCTCCGCAAACATCCCATTTCCCCTGCCATCAATCGCGCTGACGCGCCTGAATCCCCCGACCTCTCCGCGCCCTGGACTCCGCCCTTCACCCAAGGCGAACTGCTCGGGAGCGAGGAATAAGGCATTGCGAAGCGCCAACAGGGAAAACCAGGCAAAGGAAATTTTCCGCGGCGAACGAACTCGAAAAGCGCACGCATCTTGCGTGCCGGGCCAGGCATCCTGCGCGGCACTTCCCGAAGAGAAAAACCCGCATGCACTAGATAAATCATAATGCCGCCCCTCGCCCGCCGCTCCTTCCATTCCCGAAAACATTTCCTCCGCGCCACATCCCGGCACAAAAAAATTTCGCCCCCATTCGCGGGTTTCCTCTCCCTGCCTCCCGGCGAGCCGCGCCGCGCGGCCCTACAAAAATCCCGCCGCTAAAAATTCCCCACTCCTCATCCCCTATTCCCACTCCCTATTTCCATTCCCTAAATATCGTACATCGCCGCGTCGTTGTAGGTGGCGATGAGCGCGGTCAAAGTGGTTTTTTTCAAATACGCCGCGATGCGGGAGGAAAGCGTGTTCCAGACCTCCGCCACCTGCGGACCGGATTCGCCCTCCAACGCGGCCCGGGAGGAAATCAACTCCGGCTCAACGATGGCCACCACGTCGTGCAGCGAAATTTCCGCCGGGGGCCGCGCCAGAGTGTAGCCGCCCTGTTTCCCGCGGCGGCTGTCCAGCAGTCCTCCGGTGCGCAGCATGTTCAGAATCTGCACCAAATAATTGCGCGGCACGTTTTCAATCTGCGCCAGCTCCTCGATCTGCGCCCATTCGCCGCTGCCATAGCGCCGCCCCATCTGGGCCAGCACACGGCAGGCATATTCGAGTTTCAGCGAGATTTTCATGCGCGGGGCGGAGGGAAAAGGTTATTCGGAAGCTGGCTTTTTGGGCACCCGTCGCGCCGGAGTTTTGGCTGCGGAACCGGTCGCTTTTTTCGCCGGATCCTTTTTCACCAGAACCTCCCGGTTCGCCACTTTCTTGCGCGGCGTTTTCTTCGCGGGCTTGACGGGCGACTCTGCCACCGGCACCTCCTTTGGCAAGTCTTCTGCCTGAACCGGAGCTGAATCCGTTTTTGGGGCCGGAGAAATTTCCTCCGCGGATGGCTCCGGCACCGGCGCGTCCACAGTCAACGGGGCGACCGGAGGCACAAATTCGGGAATGTCGGCGCGGCGCAAATCGCGCGGTGGCGGCGGCACGAATTCCGGCACCGGTTCCGCCGTCCGGCTTGCCACGGCGGGTTTTTGCGGCACGCGCGCGAGTGGCGAATTTTTCCTCTGCCGCTCATCCTGAGCCCGGCGGCGGGCCAGCCGGTCCAATTGCCCCTGCGAGGGCGGACGCGGCCAGTGCCACTTTTCCGGATAGGGCAAAAAGTTTCTCTCCGGGGCGGGCGCGCCGTTGCTCTGCCTCTGCTGCGGCGCGGGTGGTTGCGGCTTCCGGTTGTCCGTCGGCGGATGGACGCGCAGCGCGCCATCGCGGGGCGGACGCTCCCGTCCGCGATTTTTCTCCGGCTGGCGGTCGTCGCGTTCCGTCCGGGAAGGTTGTTCTTCACCGCGATTCCGGTTCGATTTCAGCAGATAGCGCAGCTCGGGATCGACAAAATCCTCCTCGTCTTCCCAATCGTCGGTTTCCCCCGCGCCGGGCGGTGGGGCGTAGTCGGGACGCTTGCGCTCAGGGGTGAGAATGATCTCGCGGGGCGGAGGAAAATTCTGCGGCGGCGGCAATTGCACCACCTGCACGGCCCGCAAGCGGGGCTCCGCGCTGATAGGTAGCCGGGGCTCCTCGCGTGTGGCCTGGGGCCGCAGCACCAACTCGGTCAGCGCGTTGTTTTCCCGCAGCCGGAAAATCGACTCCACCGCGTCGGCCACGATGTCGGCCTGCACCTGGCTTTGCGGCGCCTGGGTGAAACGGGCCGCCGGATCGGGCGCACCGGAATTGCCTTCGAGCCGCACCTGCGCGGTCTTCACGCCGGTGTCGCGCAACTCCGCAAAAAGCTCCCGGGTAAACTGTCGCAGCGCGCCCTCGACCGTCGCCGCCAGCACCGCACCGGCTCCGGTCGGCGCGCGGGTCAGCGCCACCACATAGCCGCGCCGCCGCACCAGTTGCGGCAGCACTTGGCGCACCAGTGTCAGCGGGCTCGCCACGCCGGCGTTCAGTGCCGTGGCGATATCCTCCGCGTGCGTGGCCTCGAAAGGTTCCTCCACCGGGTAGTTGCCCGCGAGGATCGCGCCAAACACCGTGTTTTCCTTTGCCAGCACGGCCTCCACCTCCGCGCGCACCGCAGCAGAATCGGCGAGATTTACCGCCACCGGCACAAAGTCACGGTGCGCCAGCCCCTGCGGGGGAAATTGCGCGGCTAGGCCGTACACACGAAACCCGGCACCCACCAGCCGCCGGGCAATGCTTTGCCCCGGCTCGCTTCCGGCTCCGGTCAGAAAAATGACATCCATGAGAAAAAGTTTTCGAAAGGAAAATTCAGGCGCCGAAATCCGGCGGCGTCGCCGTCACGCCATCCGGCACCACAAACCACAGCAACTGCCAGTAGCCAAAGGGCACGCTTTGCGTGGGCGGCGAAAACCGCTCCAGCGCCATCATCGCCGCCTGGCGAAATGCCACCTGCACCATCGCCCGGCCCTGCCCTAGGAGCAGCCCGGCCAGCAGTTCATGGTGCGCGTTGTGCCCGATCAACAGCCGGTCCACCGAGCCGCCCGCGACCTGCCGGGCGGTGAAGCGCGGGTCGTCATCCGGCTTGATGTGGTTGCACTCCTGCAGCGGCTGCGGCAGCCCGGCAAAGCGGCGGAACAGCTCCGCCGTTTCCCTCGCCCGCACCAGCGGGCTGTGCTCGAGCACTCCGACTTCGTTGAAATCCGCGGGAACCACCCGCCGGGCAATGTGCTCAATCTGCCTTTGTCCGAGCGCGGTCAACGGCCTGAGGGCATCAGGTTCGCTAAAAGCCGCATCGGCATGGCGCAATAAATACAGTCGCATGAAAGGAGTTTTAAACAGGGGCAGCGTGAACAAGTTCCTCCTCCTCCGCAAGCATCATGCGGCAGTCCCACCAGGTTTTGCGGACTCGCAGCCGCTATTTATTTTCCTCCGCGGGCGGGTCAAACTCGTCGCCAGTGCCCCAATACTGGACATAGATCCGGTCATTGCCAACGCGCTTGGACTTCCACTTGGCGATGGATTTGGCGTTGTCCTCGATCATGCTCCAGTTTTCCTCGTCACCGTGATTCCAGCCGCCGTTGTGGCGCATTTCATGATGGTAAACCGCGTCCGAGGGCCAGTTAATCGCCGCCCAAGCGCCGTACACCGAGGCCAAACCACCACCGCTGCCCTTGTTCCATCGGAAAATATAAGTCACGGTGTCCGCCCCGCATTTGTCCCGGAGTTTGCGCACATCCTGCCGCTGGAGCTTGATCTTGTTATCCGCGAGCAGCCCCAGCGCGGTTTTGCACTGGTCCCCTTCCATTGGCACTACATCCTCGGTCTCCACCAGCCCGACCAGCCGAAGCCGGGCGTCGTAGCCGCGGTCCGCGTAGCTCTTGTTGGAGTAATCAATTATTTTGTCGAAATGCGCGAGCATGGCGTGATGGTCGCCACCAAAAGTGTCGTTGAGCAACTCCGTTGTATAAACAATCATGGTGTCGGTTGTCTTCGCGGAACTAACCTTTCCGGGATTGTATTCCGCGCGCTTGATTTCCTTGCGGATCAAACGCGGCTTCTTCGGGCGCTCCCGCTTCTTGGGAACAATTTTCGGCGCATCCTCGGTGTCGCCCGGTTCGCAGTTTTCCGGCAAAACAAAATCCTTCGGCGTGTTGTCCACCTGCGGTTCTTCCGGCGGTTCCTCCGGCTCCGGCGGTGGTGCCCCGGTGGGATCCGGCATGTCCGTCAACGGCACGGTGGACGAGGTCTCCACCGCCACCACCGGCAGCGGCGCGTTCCCCTGCTCGGCCTGCCAGACAGCCCAAACGCCACCGGCTCCCAACAAAGCGATGAAGAAAAAAACCTTCCACCAGTTCGACCGCCTCCGCTCATCCACAAAAACAGTGTTCGCCGTGGCGGGACGGCGTCCGCGGGGCGGACGGGGTGCAAGCGGTGGTTTCGGTGGTTGATTTGGCAGACGGCTCATCAAACAAAAAGGCGATAAACAAAACACTCTTTCTAGGAAAATGTTTCAACGCCCACAGTCCGGACAGCCAAGTTGCACAGAAAACACCCTGCCGCCGCCAAACAAAAAGCGCAACGGAACTAGGCCCATTGCGCCGTGAAAATTTCCCTTGCGAAATCTTACGCCAGAAAGCCCTTGCGGGGCTTCGGCGCCTTGAGGAGCCGGTTGGCTTCCTCATCACCCTTGAAGCGGGCGCGGGCCGGATCGTATTCCAAACTGCGACCCAGCCGCTGGGCAATGACGCCGAGAAGCATGATCTCGGTGAAGATGCCCGCCTTCTCGAAGTTGGAGATCGCGGGTTTGTTCGCCTTGATGGAGTCGATCCAGTTTTGGTAGTGGTTCGCCCCCGGCACCCGGTCGTATTTCTGCGGAATTTTCTTTGCCTTGAATTCCTCCAGCTTTTCCTCCGGGAAAGTGAGAATCGGGTCGCCGTACTCGCCCGCGCCAAACGGCACCTTCGAGGCTTCAAAATAGCTGCCGCTGCCCTGTCCGCCGAGGCGGGCCGCCTCCTTGGGCTTGCGGTCGCCATTCGCGCCGTCGATCCAGGTCAGCTGGATCGGGCCGCGTTTGGCGGTTTTCGGGAAGTGGAAAATGACTTCGCTGTGGTTCGGGAAGGCGATCGGGCTGCGGGCGGAGACACTGACCTCGATCTTGGTCGGCAATCCCAGCTCCAGCACGTTGTAGGCGGCGTTGAGCACGTGCGCCGCCATGTCGCCCAGCGCCCCGGTGCCAAAGGAATACAGACCGCGCCACTGGAACGGATGAATCCCCGGATGGTAGGGCATCTCCGGTGCGCAGCCGAGCCAGAGATCCCAGTTCAGCGTGTCTGGTGCCGGCTTGGCCGCCTCGTAGTCGTTGAAGCCCTGCTTCCACACCGGCCGATTCGTCCAGGCCAGCACCTTTGAAACATCGCCAAAAAGTCCGGCCTCGTACCATTCCTTGGTCGTGTAAATTTCGCTCAGCGAGGTGCCCTGATTGCCCATCT
Source organism: uncultured Opitutia bacterium (assembly GCA_937874455.1). Taxonomy (GTDB): domain Bacteria; phylum Verrucomicrobiota; class Verrucomicrobiia; order Opitutales; family UBA953; genus CALNBE01. The sequence continues at coordinate 7,394 of CALNBE010000141.1, forward strand.
GGGTGATGACCCGTTTGCGCTTGGCCAGCGCGGTCAGGCGGCGCGCCTGATCCACGGTGTGCACCAGCGGCTTTTGCACGTAAACGTGCTTGCCCATCTCAATCGCCTGATAGGCGACGGTGAAGTGCGTGTGGTCGGGGGTGGAAACACTGACGGCGTCGAATTCCTTTCCGATCTTGTCGAACATTTCCCGGTAGTCCGCAAATTGCTTGGCGTCCTTAAAACCATTGCGCTTGCCCTTGGTTTCCAACCGGCGGCGATCCACGTCGCAAATGCCGACAATTTGCGCGCCGCAATCCAGAATGCGCCCCGAATCATAGTCCCCCTGCCCGCCCACTCCGACGCAGGCGACGGTAATGCGGTTGCTCGGGGCATTTTGCCCGCGCAAAAACCCACTGGGAAGAATCAGCAACCCGCCCGTGCCCAAGGCGGCATTGCGCAGAAACGTGCGGCGCGAAGAAATCAAAGTTTTCTTGGAGGAGGTATTTTTTGGGGAGGACATTGAATAAAAGAACAATCCTTTTGGCAAAAGTTCCCAACAAGACTCGCCGATGACTCACTCTCCGTCCCAACATGTCGTTCCCATATCACGCAAATCAACGCGCTGAAAAAACTAATTTCACCCAACTCACTCCCCCTCGCCGCAGTTGAACATTTCCACAGAAAACCTGCCCACTTGCAGCCGCCACATCTCGCCATCCTCCGTCCTTTTGCCAAAGTAAGCATCCTCATGCGTATCCTGACATCACTTCTCTTCATGCTTGCCTCCATTATCCCCGGCACCGCGCTGGCGGAAGCCCAAGTGCTGACACTCTGGCCGGAAAAATTCCTTGGCGGCAACATCCAGCCCGACGAATTCGTCAAAAAAAATAACAGCGTCGCCTATAGATCCGTCTCCTCCCCATCCATGGAGGTATTTCTGCCGCCGGCAGAAAAAAGCAATGGCGCCGCCGTGCTGGTCTGCCCGGGCGGAGCCTATTCCCAACTCGCCTACACCCACGAAGGCACCGAGATTGCCCAGTGGCTGGCAGGACAGGGCGTCGCCGGCATCGTGCTGCGCTACCGCATTCCAAGGGCGAGCAGCGCGGACGCCTGCCGCTGCAAGACGCCCAGCGCGCACTCAGCCTGATCCGTTCCCATGCCGCCGAATGGAAAATCGACCCCGAGCGAGTCGGCATCCTTGGTTTCTCCGCCGGCGGGCACCTTGCCGCCATCACCTCCACCGCACCCAAACGCACCTATTCCTCGCAGGACGCCGCCGACAAACTGGGCTGCCTGCCGGACTTCACCGTACTGGTCTATCCGGCCTATATGGCCAACAAGGCGGGCACCAAACTCGAACCCGAAATCAAAATTTCCTCTGAAACCCCGCCGGCCATCATGATTCACGCGGCCAACGACCCCTACACCTACAAGAGCAGCCTGCTTTACTTCCAAGGGCTGGAGGAAAACAAAATCCGCGCCGAGCTGCACGTGTACGCCCAAGGCGGCCACGGCTACGGCATGCGCGGCGGCCTCCCTTCCAAATCCTGGCCCGCCGCCGTCTCTGCCTGGCTCAACTACGAAGGCTGGCTCAAGCCGAGGAAGAAATAACCCTCGCGGGCCCCGTCCGCCGTCACCGCGACGGCGGCGCTTCGCCATCGAAAAGTCGGGCCAGCCCCGTCGGCACCGGATTCCCTTCGCGCAGCGTCCCGTGCAACCGCTCCAGACTGACCTGCAACAGGTCAGCCATGTTGTTGCCGCCGACAAAATTCCGGTCCTGGTAATAATCCGCCAGCTCCACGCTCAACTGCCGCGCCTTTTCTTCCGGCGAAATCGGGTGCTCCCGCATCGCGTTCAACAGATCGCGCAGCAAATCCGCCGAAATGATCGCCCGGCGGTAGATCAACGACAGCTCCTCCTTCTGATACTGCACCGCGGAGGCCTGGTTCACGTATTTCAAACAGTGAAAAACATAGGGGTTGTTGTCCTTGAAATACTGCGGAATGTAAAATTTCACCCGCCCGTTGTAAGATTGCTGGTCAAAATCCATCGCCCGCACCCGAATCTGCGCCGTGTCAAAATCCGGCGTCACAGCGATGACAAAATTGTACGCCCGCATATCCCCCAACAACCGCACCAAGCAACGCTCATTGAACTTAATCATTTCCTTCGCCAGCCGCACCGGGGGGAATCGGGTCGAGTTCAGCCAGTTCGTCGCAAAGACATCGCCAGGAATCCCCACAATGTGCTCCTCCACCAGCGTATCCCGATCCGTCAGGTAGTGCATCCGGTTCGGTGAGAGCAAGTGCTCCAGCTCCAGCCCGTACACCCGCGAAGCATCCGCGACCTTGAAATAAAAATAATCCGGATTCTCATTATACGCATTCACAATCCGAATACGAAAAGGCCGCGAGTTGCCAAACGCGCAATAGTCGATCCGATCCACATACAAATGACGAAAAAAAGCCGTTTCTCCCTCGCCGCGCAGCAGGGCGTAAGTCTCGGTCAGCCCCTTGTTCAGATGCTCCATCTCGTGCGGCGGATAGGCGACAATCTCCCACATCGAGTCCGTGCCGTCCTTGTTGAGCAGCGGTGCCGAAGCCGCAAAACCCGTCAGCTGCGCATAGGAAACCGGCAACCGCACCTCTCGACCCTCCCGCGCCAGATACTCCCGCAGCCTCCCCCGCAACGGATACGTCAGCTTCTTCAGCGTGCGCATCGGCTCTCCGTTGGCGTCTTCCATGGCAAAATTTCCTCCGCGCCACTTAAAACGGCGGTCCGCCGTGCGGCTCCAGATGCGACTCCTCGACCGTCATCCGCAGCTGCGCACCGGGATCGCACTCCGCCCGATAGGCAATAAAGCTCGCACGGAACTTGTCGTAAACCGGCCACACCAGCGTTCGGTCCGTCGGCGGCAAAGCCAGCGTGTCAATTTCCTCCCGGCCAAACCAGCCGAAATGCCCCTCGTCAATGTCCTCCGGCAACCGTTCCATCCGTTTGTGGCAATCGAAGAGAAACATCAGCCAGTGCCCCGTCCCCTCGTAGCCACGCTCCGAAATCATCCCGAACAAATGCAAATCCGCCGCCGAGATCGCCAGCCCGGCTTCCTCCCCGGTCTCGCGGGTCGCACACTCAAAGGGCGACTCGCCCTGCGCCATCTCCAGCTTGCCGCCGATGGGACTCCAGCAGTTCAGGTTCGGCGCTTTCCGGCGCCGGATCAGCAGGAAACGGCCCCGCGCGTCGCGCAAAAAAACCAGCACGCTGATTTTGAAGGGAAGAATGGTCGGCTCGGCACTCATGGATCAGGTCTCTCGGATGCTGCCCACCCAAGCAGCTCCTGCCGCCCCATGCAATCTTTTGCCGTTTCCTCCGCCACCCCAAAACCTGGGTTGCCTCGCCCACCACTTTCCCTTTCCTCCGCCGCAGTCCTCCCACACACAAATGGCCACCGGCACCAGCGACGCACCCGACACTGAAATTCCCCTCACTCTGGACGACCTGAGGAAATGGTCGCGCGTCGAGCCATCCCTCGCCGTGGTTGGCAGTCCCATCGGGCATTCCCTCAGCCCTCGCATGCACAACGCCGCCCTCGCCGAGCTTTCCCGCACCCTGCCGCAATTTACCCACTGGCGTTATTTCAAATTCGAAATCGATCCCGCCGACCTGCCCGAGGCCCTGCGCCTGTTTCACCAAAAACGCTTCATCGGACTCAACCTCACCCTGCCGCACAAGGTCATCGCCTGCCCGCTGGTCGCCGGACTCTCCAGCCTCGCCCAAGCCATCGGCGCAGTGAATACCCTGATCTGGCACGACGTCGGCTACTACGGGCACAACACCGACGGGCCGGGCTTTGCCCGCGGTCTGCGCGAGGACCTCGACAGCCCGATGCAAGACGCCAACATCGTCCTGCTCGGTGCGGGCGGGGCCGCCCGGGCCATTGCCACCATTGCCCTTAAGGAAGGCTGCCGCTCACTCTGGATCGGCAACCGCAATCCGCAACGCCTCGCGGATCTGGTCGCGCAAATCGCCATGCATCTGCCGGAACCCGCCCAACGCATTCGCACTTCCCCCCTCGCCAAGCCGCCCGCCGATCTGCCCGCCGACTGCGTGCTGGTCAACGCCACCCAGCTCGGCCTCCACGCCACAGACTCCACACCATTCCCCCCCGACCGGCTGCGGCCGGAAATGGTGGCCTACGACATTATTTACGAACCAGCGGAAACCGCGTTCCTCCGCGCCGCCAGAAACACCGACATCCTCGCCGCCAACGGATTCTCCATGCTCTACTGGCAAGGCGCACTGGCCCTCGAACTCTGGACCCACACCCGCGCCCCCGTGCATGCCATGGCCGCCGCGCTGCGAAGCGCCCAAAAAAACAATCCTGCGCCTGATGCTTGATTCCCTCCAAACCATCCAGCGCGAGGCGCCGTGGATTTTCACCCTCGTCGCCGGAATCTTTGGCGCCACCGTGGGCAGCTTTCTCAACGTCTGCATCTACCGCGTGCCCGCCGGCCTCTCCGTCATTTCCCCGCCCTCCCGTTGCGCCTGCGGCGCGCCGATCCCCTGGTACCGCAACATCCCCGTGCTGGCCTGGATCTTCCTCCGCGGTCGCGCCCCCTGCTGCGGCAAGCCTTTCAGTATCCGCTACCCGTTGATCGAGGGGCTCACCGGCGCACTCTTTGCGCTTTGCTGGCACTATCTCCCCTGGCAGACGGCGGTACCGGGCGCCCTGTTTCTTTCACTTCTCGTCGTTCTGGCCTTCATCGACCTCGACACCATGCTGCTGCCCGACTCCCTCAATGTCAGCCTAGCACTGCTCGGCCTGCTTTGCTCCGCCGCATTTCCTTCGCTCCATCAAGAATCCGCCCACACCCCGCTCGCTAACAGCCTGCTCGCCCTGCTCTCCGGTGGCATCGGAATGCTGCTCGGTGCCGGCCTGATTTACTGGCTCCGCCTCCTCGCCTCGCTGGCCATGGGGCGCGAAGCCATGGGCGAGGGCGATGTCATCCTGCTTGGAGGCATCGGTGCCTTTTGCGGCTGGCAGGGGGCGCTTTTCGCCCTTTTCGGCGGCGCAGTGCTCGGCACGCTGGTGCTCGTCCCGCTGCTCATCGCCCAGCGCCTCCTCCGCCCGAAAAACAACGCAGGGGAAAAAGCCCGCCAAGCCTCTCTGGCCTCCTGCGAGGGTGACGAGTTTGCTGAGGAATGGGCTGCGGAGGGATTCGGCCTCGCCGTCCCCTTCGGTCCCTGGCTGGCCCTGGGAGGCGCGGTCTGGTTTCTCGGCTCCCGCACCGCCTTCGCCCCATTGCTTGACCAGCTCCAGCAAATGCTCGGGAATTGATGCAAAGCGGATTTTTCGCAAAAAGTTCCTTTACAGCCCCTCGCCGCTCGCTAGCTTGGCGGCTCCAAACTTTATCATCCCCATCCTCATGAACATCCTGCGTCCCTTCGCTCTCAGCACTGCGGTCATTGCAACTGCCATTGCATTCTCCGCCTGCGGAAACACTTACGACACCGACTATCACGGCCAGTCCGTGCGCATCGAGCCCAGCCACAACTTTTTGGGCATCGTCAAAACCTATCCGGGCTCCTATCTCCCCGGCGACAACACCTCCAGCGTAACCGTCAACATGGACGAGCTGGTGGCCCGGCGCGATGTCACTGGCAACAATGTCAGCCTCTTCTGGGGAGCCTTGACCTTCACCGACCTCTAAGACGAATTCCCTTTGCTTCCGTTCTTGAAGAAAGCCCCATTTCGGGGCTTTCTTCATTTTATCATGCCGCCTGCGAACAACGCCAACGTCGCCCGCCATCTGCGCCTTGCCGCCCAAGCCAACCCCGACAACTGCGCCGTGCGCGCTCCCCAAGGACGCCTTCCCAATAGCGACATCGCCTATTTGGAACGCAGCTTCCTGCAACTAGATCGCGAAAGCGATGCCGCCGCCGCGCATTTTGCCCGCGCCGGTATCCTCCCCGGCACCCGCACCCTGCTGCTGGCCCGCCCCGGATTGGACCTAATCTTGAGCATGTTCGGCCTGCTCAAACTCGGCGCCGTTCCCATCGCCATCGATCCAGGAATGGGATTTCGCACCTTCCTCCGCTGCGTTCGCCACACCCAACCAACCGCGCTCGTCGGCACTCCCGTCGCCCTCGGCTTGACCCGCTTTTTCCCCAAAACCTTTGCCAGCGTCCGCGTCCGTGT
>CALNBE010000142.1 GCA_937874455.1 uncultured Opitutia bacterium
ATATCTGCCGCTGCGCGTCAAACAGGCCGTTGTCGGATTTGGCCGCGCCAGCAAGGAACAGGTGAGCGGCATGACCCGCCAGATTTTGCAACTTCCCGTCAACCTGCCCTTCGACGAATCCGACGCAGCAGCGGTGGCTCTTTGCCATGCCTACACTTGGCGGGATGCGTAAGCCTCTCTCTGTGCAAAGAAAAAGGTCCCCTTCATTGGGGACCTCCTCCTGTTTTGAAACACCTCCCCGCCTTACTTCAGGCTCAGCACCAACCGGGCGTAATAAGTGGTGTCCAGACGTTCGACATTGCTTTGCGGGCGGCTATTGTAGTCGTTCGACATCCCTACGCGCAGCTTCCAGTTTTCGGAATTCGCCAGCGGCATTTCCAAATAAGCGTCATGCTTGACGATAAAGTTGGCGAAATCCTCAAAAGCCGGCGTGTAAGTGATCGTGTCCTTGAACAGGCTCCAAGTCCATTTGTACTCGTAAAGACTTCCCACATCCAAGCCCGGCTTGCTGTAGGTGGTGCCGTTTTCGTAAGATTCGTAACGATAAGCCAGACCAAGGCGCACCTCCCACTTTTGATTGTCCGTCTTGATCAGCTCGGTTCCGCCACCGACAGCGGCCGTGGAGTAAAAATCGATCATCTGCACCTTGTCGAATCCATTGTCCGAACGGGCATACCAGAAAAACGGCGCGGCAAAACGCGAGGTGTACTCCACCCCTGCCGACAAATCGTCCGCCGATTTATTACCGTCGGTGCGCGAGAAGTTGTACCGACCGTAAAAACGCAGCTCGTCGTCGAGACTCTTGTTGACCGCGTCAAAACCAACCGTCACCCCGATCGCATCCGAGTTGCCGCTTTTCCCCGTGATGTCGGTAAAAAAGCTATAGGCCCAATGACGCTCCAGTTTCTTGCGGGCCTTTTCCTGCGGACTTTCCTCCGGGGTCCGCCAGGCCGCCTGAATTGCTTCGATCGGCGACTGGGTCACACCGATTTCCGTCGTCACCTGGATGCCCCCGGACGCACCCGCGTCAACCTTCCCATACGCGATGTTGTCGGGCATGGCATTTTTCTTTGCCACCGAAGTGCCGATGTACAACGGCTCCTCGGTGTTGAAGGCAATGACATCCTCCAATTTAAAACGAAAGGCCTTCACCGAGGCATCGGCGTTGTACCCCGGCGTGATGGAGAGCACCCCGCCCTCCACGCCGTTAATGGTACCTTTGATGACCGTGCCGTCCTTGAGTCGCACCTCATCCGCATTGATTGTCGCAGGCGCCAGCAAACAAAATGCCGCCGCCAGAAAAGTCCTGTTCTTCATATTGAGTAGCAAATGGTGCAGGGGTTACTTCTTCAACAAATCACGAATTTCCATCAGGAGTTCCTGGTCTTTGGTCGGGCCGGGAGGCGCGACTGGGGCAGCTTCTTCCTTCCGCTGCAACGAAGCGACCACCTTGATCATCACAAAGACCGACAGGGCCACGATGAAAAAGTTGATCACAGCGTTGATGAATTCGCCATAAGCAATCACCGGAATTCCCGCGGCGGTGACATCCGCCAACTTCAATGCCTGCTCCGGCACCTTCGCCACGAGCGTGTCATAGGCACCAGAATCCAGCACCACATACAGTTCCTTGAAATCCACTCCGCTGGTCAACTGCCCGATCACCGGCATCATGACCTTGTCCACCAAGGTGCTGATGATTTTGCCAAATGCGGCGCCGATGATCACACCGACCGCCATGTCGAGGACATTGCCCCGCATGACAAATTTTTTAAAGTCTTGAACTAGGCTCATTAGATAAGGTTTGTTTTGTTATAGGGTCTTCCACGCAATAATTTGCGTGTGATGACTGGCCGAAAAACTGATTTCCTCCGCGTGCATGTCAAATGTAACCATGGAAAATTTCTCCGGTCTAAGACAGTGGAAATTTTACGCCAACTCGCACTTGTCTCCCGCTACAGGAAGCACATTAAATGGACCTTTCCTCCGCTCCACATCACTTTTTTACGCACCCTCGCCATCCCAAATTTTAGCCCCCCAAGACTCTTCATCATGCCCCCTTACCTGCTAATCGTTGACTGTCTGAGCGGCACCCTTGAGCGCATCGGACAATTTCCCCACCAGATTAACGAAACCGACGCCATGGGGCACACTTTGCAGCTGGTGTTCGACACGGAACAGGACCAAATCTTCATTCACTCCATTAGCGCCCCCGCCCAAGCTATTTATATCAACGGTGTCGCTATTGAGCAGCCGGTAACTTTAGCAGAGGGGCTGATATACTCCCTGCAAATTGGACGTCGCCTCATCGTTTTTCAAATCAACCCGCCCGCCGACTGGCCGCCCGCCTTCGATCCCGCCACCTGGCAGGTTTTCAACACCGCATCGGGAGAATTGCTCACCGAGGCCAGCCCCGCCGACATTCCGGCTCAGGTGGCCAAGCACAATTGGGATCCCGCGCAGTGCGCCCTCTGCCCCAAGGGACTCGACACCGGATTTCACCTCGCCAACATTGCCTCTGTATTTGCCACCACCATCGCCACTGCCAGCAAAACCACCGATCACGGCAAATACCTCTGCCCGGCATGCTGGCTCCACTTCGACTCCGGGGATGCGCTCAGCGTCGCCGCGCATGATTCCCTCCGCAACGACCCGGTGCTCGGAGCCGATCACATGCTCCGCTTCAACCCCACCCGGTTCAACGACGCCGGACTGGCACTCGACCCCATGGGCCTGCCCTGCACCGACATTGCCTGTCCGCACTGCCGCCGCCGGTTGCCACCGGGCTTTTTCGATCTGCCACACAAAATCATTTCGCTAATCGGTGCACCCAGTGCCGGGAAATCCTACCTGCTAGCCGTCCTCGTCAAGGAACTCCACAACAAGCTCTATCAGGATTTCAGGCTGGTCTTCAAGGACGGCGATCCCACTGGCAACATGCTGCTCAACCAAATGAGCAACCGCCTTTTTTCCGGCGCCACCCCGGAGGAATGCGTCCTCGGCAAAACCGCTATGGAGGGTGCCACTTACGAGCGTTTGCCACGCCATGGCAAATGGGTCGCCCTGCCCCGGCCTTTTGTTTACACGCTCAGCAATGATCGTCCCGACCACCCGTCCAACGCATCGGTCATCTTTTACGACAACGCCGGGGAACATTTTGAACCCGGCCACAGCATGGACGATTCTCCGGGCGCACTGCATGTCGCCAGTTCCTCCGGGTTGATTTTCCTCTACGATCCCACCAGCAACCCCGCCTTTCGCCGCGCCCTCTCCGGCTCCGCCGACCCGCAATTGCACCAACAAGGCCGGGCGGACCAACAGGACAGCATTCTCGCCGAAATGGAGATCCGCATCAAAAAAATGCTCGGACTGACCCCGGTAGAAAAAATCCCCGTTCCCATCGCCATCCTCCTCGGCAAATGCGATGTCTGGCAAAATTTGCTCGACGCCCGCGCACTACCCCGGCCCGTGCGCCACGGCCAGCTGGATTTAACCATTCTCGACGAAAATTCCCGGCGCGTTCGCACCCTGCTGGCCAAACTCTGTCCCGGTCTGGTCGCCCACAGCGAATCTCTCTCCAGCCAGGTCCGTTACTTTGCCGTCAGTTCCCTCGGGCACTCCCCCGCGCCACTCGAATCCGGGCCCAACACCGGCCTCCTCGCCCCCGATCCACACAAGCTGGATCCCATTGCGGTCGAGTTGCCCGTTTATTGGCTGCTCTCCCAAATACTGCCCGAACTGATTCCCTCCACGCCGCAAAGCTAAATCCGCCGCTTTCCATGCCTTGGCAGCTACTCTTCACTTCCGCCCCCGCCGGACTCGTCCCCGGACGCTCCGGATTTTGCACCGTTGCCCGCCACCGCGCCATCCCCGAACGTCTCGTTGCCGCCATTGAGCGGATCAGCATCTACGAACCGCCCGCCGCCCGCATCCCCATCTTCACCTACCGACACCTCTCGTTCGGAGATGAACACTACGGAATCCTGTCCCGCTATGGCGACGCCGGACTC
>CALNBE010000143.1 GCA_937874455.1 uncultured Opitutia bacterium
CCAGCGCCGTGGCTGAGTCAAACACCGGCACCGCTTTCAACGTCGCATGGGGGCCGTCGGCTTCTTGCCAAGTGAGATCAGCAGACGATGTCGTGCCGTCGGATCGCGTCGCCGTGACTTTGATCAGGGCAGAGGCAGCAGCGGGGTTTTGCTGGAACACGTTGCCGTGGATAGAACCCCTGGCTCGCGCGCCGCAAACGTGCTTCATCAAACGGGCGTAGCCCGATTTCCCGGCCCCGTTGGGTCCGTAGACCACGGTCATCTGGCCTTGGCTGAGATCCAATGCCGCATCCTCGCCCAGGGCATTGACGCCGCGGATGGAGGAGACCGAGTCGATGCGAAGCTCAGCGGCGGTGGGTGTCCCCAAGATGGTTCCCGGTGCCAAAGCAGGGTGGGGAGCATCCAGCGTCTTGGCCGCGTCGGCCAAGCAGTGATTCGCCAGCGCCTCCATCTCGTCTTCGTTCGGCATGCGGCGGTGCTGGATCACCGTGGAAGCGGCCATGCGTAGCCAGCTTGGGCGGCCATTCAACCACTCTTCCAGCGTCGTGGGCGCGGTAGCCCCGTCCTTCTTCGCCATCGGTCACTTCCTTAGTGATTGGCGGTAGCCAGGAAGGCTCCGTCCCCCTTCCTCAATAGTGACGCGGGTCACATTTAGAGGCAAGTCGGTGAATGGTCGTAGGGGATGGGGAAATGGTCTTCGAGAACGATAGGGATCAGGCCTCTGAGGGGGCATCGATCTGGGCGGCAGCCAGGGCGGCTGCCAGATCACGGTTCAGTGCTCGCGCTTCAGCCCGCAGTTCGCTCCAGTTCGGCGTCCCGCCCGGGCCTCCCCCACGCATCGACGCGAGCCAAGCATGGGATCGCAGCCTGGCCGCCTCCGCGGCCGGCGTCGATGGCCTGAGGGCGTCCAACGCTGCCAACTGGATTTCCAGAAGGTTGATGTCCATCAGCGCCTGCAACTGCTCCGGTGCCATCGGGCTTGGCGCATCCCGCCGCAGCCACCAGCGTCGAAGTCGTTTCAGCATGTCTCCTCTTCCCTGAGATCGTTGTCGCTACTCGGGAGGATCGATAGCCACGCCACGGCTCTGGGCGTAATCCCTCACCTTCGTCAGCAGCTCTCGCTGCTGCTCGGGTTCAAGCCGCGACATCACCAGCAACGTCTCTGCCACTAGATCATTTGTGGCGTGGAAATAGGCGACCGGCATGCCAAGTGCTTGGGCCAGCTTTTCCATCGTTGCAGGATCCGGCACGCGTTCTCCTCTCTCGTATCGAGAAACCCTGGGAGCGGCGGAGTTTTCCTCGTCCAACCCAAGCACGGCCCCCAACTGTGCTTGCGTCAGGCCCTTGGCCAGCCGGGCCTCGCGCAAGCGGCGGCCAAACGTGTGAGCTGGGGCGAGAGGGGCAGGCATGGGCGATCACGAACCGGGAACAATCCCCAAGTCTGCCGCTTCCCATGCTGCACCGCATTTGCCAAAATGGCAAATGAGGCCATGGTGGCCGGGATCAGGGGGACGCATGAAGCAAGCGATTGCAGCCGTGGCCGTGTGCCTTGCGTTGGGCAGCGGCACCGCCACCGCTCAGGACGGCATTCTGGGAAGGATTGGCAAGGGGTTGATGCAGGCGGGCAAAGATGCCGCCTCCGCGCCTGCGACCAAGCGTTACTTGGAACCGGCCGGCACTTACTGGGACGACGGCGACCCTCCGATGCTCGACGGCTACACCCGGATCCGGTGGGGCTTGGCGGCCACCGCGTCGGCCGGTTTCGGCATGTGCGAAGACAACCTCTTTGCCCAGGCCAAGGCCGGCGCTGCCCTGGCACCGGCGATGCGAACCCACTGCATTGGCTCATGGGGGCACCAGTTCAAACGCGTCGGCTTGCAGGGCGATCCGGCGTCTGCATTCGAGGCCAAGGCGCGGCAGATCGCCTCTACCGATGCGTTCTACCTGCGCCCGTATATCGATGTGGAGCTCGACCCCAAGACCAACATTCTCCACGCCTACGTGTTGGTCATGAACCATGAGTGGTATCCCCGCTCGCCTGACTTTCTTCCGACGGCCGTTATCGGCCCTTCGCCGTTGGGCAAGGGCAGTGCGGTGGTCGGGGTCGAGCATGGCGGGCGCTACCACGCCGCGCTGCGATTGAGGCCGGAAGACGCGGCCGAGCTGCGACGGGTGGGGCGCGACGCCACGGGAGATCGAATCTTTTTCAAGGTCGTGGAGGGCAGGTTGAAGCCCAACGGCCTGCCCGACATCGTTCTGCAAGTTGACCGGCTCGAGATCGGCTACAAGGACCAGGTCATCGGCATCACCCCTTCCAAAGACAAGGACGCATGACATGAAGCACGCACTGATCGTGGCCGCAGCAGCGCCACTCCTGAGCTTGGCAGCATGCTCTGGTGACAAGGGCCCCACGAAGGAGGACGGGGTGAAAGTCGTGGAAGGCTTTTTCACCGAGCAGGGAAGGCAGGCAACCCTCCAGCGCTCTTGGCGGTTTGAAGTGACCGATGCGGGCGGCTTGGATCTCGACTGCGAGAAGAAGCCCAATGGGGATCAAGAGTGCATGGTGGGCGGGTCGGTAAAAGCCCAGGGGTCCATCGGTGGCCAGCCCACCAAGGATGAGCCGAGCACCCTCAAGCCGAAGCTGCGGGCCCTGTTCCGCCCGCAAGGGGAGGGCTGGCAGGTGGTCGAAGTGAAAGATGAAGGGACGTCTGCGGGCTAAACCGGCCGCAGTCAAACGCTTGACTGCACGCCGGTCTCGATCAAGCGTGCAGCCATTCAATAGGGGAGGACCACATGAACCGCTATCCGCCATACCAGCCGTTGCATCCGCCCACCGGGCCGGCCGCCATGATCCTGCCCAGTGTGATCCTGGGTCCGCTCGGTCTGCTCGCCCTGGGCGGGGGCCAGGAGGCCATGCGGTCCAGTGTGTTGCTGGGCGCGCTCTATTGCGCCGGGGGCATGGCGATCTTCGCGTTCCTGGCCTTCTGCCTGGCGCTCCACATCCGCGCTCAGCGACTCTGGGACTGGCACGTCCGCACGGGGCGGATGCCGTATTTCCGGAAATACGGCTTCCTGAAAGGGGCGCTGCTCGGTGGCGGGTTGGGCCTGGTGACGGTGATTGCGGCCGTCCTTCTGGGATTCACGTATGCCGAGCATTCGGTGTATGGGCAGGTGGCCACGATGGCGTTCTATGGTGCGTGGCTGTATGGCGTGTTCCTGATCGGCGTGCTGGCCGTCGTGTTCGGGTGGGTCAAGGGGGCGTGGGATAGAACGGCCCTGCCATCTGCCTGATGACCCAGCGCATGAACCGACATCCTAAGCGGGATGAGAGGTGAGCACTGAACCGTGTCCTTCATGCCGCCCCTCCCCATGCGAAGCGACAACTTGAGCCAGGGAGGCTTGTTCGCCTGCGAGATTCCCTGCCCATCGGGACATGGCTTAAACTAAACTGAACGAGCCTGCCGCTGATCAGCAGGGGTAGGCGTCTTTTTCCACGTTGGATGACAGGGGGAGTGAATGTTAGGGAAAACACCAGCGCTGCTTTGCGTCGCTACTCTCATGCTTGCTGGTTGTGCGACGCACAAGGAAATGCTCGTCACCGGTGCTAGCCGAGCGGATGGAACCATCACTCTCTCTTACGAGAGCAATGAGTTCCAGCGAGTCTCCGTAGACGGAGAAAAGGCTGAGAGCATGGCGGCGCAACGCTGCAAAGCCTGGGGCTACAGCGGTGCTGAGTCCTTCGGCTCTCAGGAGACTCAGTGCCTGTCGCGCCGGGGGTTTGGCAACTGCGGTAGCCGCCGTGTATCGGTTGTCTATCAATGCACTGGCTCGCCAGGGCAAGGTCGATCAGAGTGAAGAAGCCTCCCTCGGTGTTGGCCGTATTCTCACTTGCGCTTGCCTTCTGTGCTTCGGCGGAAGACAGTAAGATGGACTTCTTGCCATCGCAGAGCGTTGTGAACGACGTTGCCCGGTGCTCGGCCGCAGCAAGCTACGTCATGGCGGCGGCAGCCGTTTTGCCCAATGACTCTTCCCGTTGGATGGAGTTCGCGACTGACATCAGCAAAACGATGTCCGAAGACCAGAGCCGTTCGCCGGAGCACCGAGCGCAGCTCACCCCCACGACCGCTGAGATTTTTGTGGCTGCTGCGCATGTCCGGGGGCTGGTTGAAGAAGGCTGGGATCTCAAAAAGCCGTCGGGCAGGGACTATGTCGTTGCCAACGCTGCCGCCCATTGCACGGCCTCGCTTCTGGGGCCCAAAGGGAAGTAGCTTTTGATTGGTTCGAGGGGCTGAAGGCGTTTTGGTTCCGACGCGGGCTAAACGACGTTCTGGCTTCGGCAATGCAGGCACCGAGCAGATGCGGAACGCGAGTCGCCGGTGTCAGCGACAATCACAAGGGGTGTGGTGTGTTCGGAATATTCAAGAAGCGCGAATCTCAAACGGATCAGGCGCAGAAGCAAGTCGATGAAGCCCTTGCTCGGCTGGGCGCCTCTGTTCTCCTCATCACTCAAGCGGGAAAGATTGTGATGACCTCGGAGGCCTTGAAAAACCGCCCGAAGGACTGGATGGGAGGGCAGGCCATCGAGGTGATGATTCATCATCCCAGCCAAGAGCCCTACTTCATCTATTACGAGAACGAGCAATACTACTTCAGCATGGCCGGTGCTGGGGGCAGGCAGTCCCTTTCCGATGCTCAGAGCTTTGAGGGCTACCGAAGCAGCGTTTCGCAGGTGCTGTGCATGTTCCTTGTCCTTCATCTCATCAAGAAGGAAGGAAAGGACATTCGGCATCCCGAGATGTCCTTCACTCATAACCGCATACACACCAACGTCGTCGCTTACGTTGAGCGCCTGAACAAATGGTATCCAATCCAGCACGGCTCTGAAGAGTCTGACTCGGCAACCGACAGGAAGCTGGTGTTGGTCAATCGCGGCTCCGTCGACATCTCTGAAGTGATCGCCATCAACGCGCCATCGCCCGCGTAGGTTGGCAGTTCGCCCAGCCTATGGCTGGCCCCTTGCGCTGCTAGGTTCGGTGGCCTTGTCATGCCTGTCGCAAGGCCGCAATCCTTGAATACAACTCGGCAAACGAGGGCCAATCGGTTCTGCCGCTGGACCCGATCTTTCTTATCCAATGACTGGAGGGCACGGGCTCGCTGGTTGTGAGGACATCCCCCGCGTTCTCCCAATAGGAAATCATCTCAGCCTCGCCCTTCCGACTCGTCGGATACTTGGCCGCCCAAACAACCGTGGAGGCGTAGAACTTCAGAAGCTCAACGTCGATGGGGGAGGTGGCCAGGCCCACCTCTTTGGCAAGGAGCACGCTGTCGTGCGTGTTAGCGGGCTTCTCGCCGCGGCTGACCAGAATGGCCTTGAAGAGGACTTCTATCGCCAAGCCGCAGAGCAAGTGGTAGGAGGGGCGAGCCGCCAGCGCCGTTGAGAATCCGAAGGGCTCTCCCAGCAACTCTCTTGTCTCTTCTGCGCTTCCCCTCATGGACAGCCAGATGCAGGCGGCACCGGCTCGCAGGCCTGCTGCTCTTGCAAACCACTGGTTGGGGTGGTTCCGATCCGAGACGAGATCTTCCATGCGGGCGCTCCGGTGGCTCTACGGCTTTCAGTCTAGGTCATTGCAGGCAACGGATATTCTCGGCGCGTGAATCACAGTTGGCCCGCGTGAAGTCCCCTATACGTCGGTGTTCGCTTCGATGCAGCGTCACGCGGTGGGCCCCCTGCACGTCAGCGTCAGCGACTGGTAATCCACCCGCACGGGGTTGTAGAACTGGCGATACCAGTTGAAAGCGATGGTCTGGCCCACGTTGTGCTCGTTGCACGCCGGCAGGCCCTGCTGGGTGCCAAAACCGCCGTTGGGCGTGCATCCAGGCTGGCCCGTGCAGGTCGTGGAGGGCGTCGAAGCCACCACCGACGACTCGGGCCATTCCCAGCGATAGGGGTTGTTGCTCTTGCCGACCAGATCGGACGCGCACGCTTGCCGGCACACGGCCAAGGAGGTGCCGCCGCTGGTCCAGTTGTAGTCGCAGTAGTGCATGCCCATGTTGGAGACACACTCAAAATCGTAGGAGTAGGCATAACGGATGTTCCCCGCGTCCGAAAGCGCGTTGCATTGCTCTTCGTAGAAAGCCGACTCGCTCACGTTGGCCGGCCAGTTACCGGGCATCGGTGCAGGCGTCTCGACCCGTTGGATGGGCACGTTGTTGATGGCCCAGTCCAGCTTTGCTTTCTCCGCTGCTGTCAGGCGCACCACAGCGTCGGGATACCAGTAAGAAATGCCACTCGAACCCGAGGGCGGCGGCACGTCCTGCCCATCGGCCGAGTGCCACGCCACAACCTGCAAGCTGCCATCGCTGCAGCGAGCGGCCGTGGGCTTGCATGTGTTGACCTCGTTGCGACGAGCCCCGGTATCCACCCAGTTTGACCAGCCGCCGTAGGTGGGGCCGGGCAGGGCGGTGGTGCCGAACGGGCAATGGGTGAACACGTCCCGCGACCGCACCTGCTGCCGTTCCCAGGTGTGCGTGCCGGTTTGACCCGACGGGCAGGCTTGCGACGTGGGGAGCCATTGATCGCGTTCCTCACGGGTGGTCCCCGGGCAGGCCTGGCAATCCCTCGCCGTCACGGCCGCCACCGTCTGGGCTTGAACCCACGCCTCGGGATGCTCCCACGCAGCGTCTGAGTTTGGATGCACATCGCCAGCGGCGCAGACCTGGCGCGTGCGCACCGTCTCTGTGCCCCACGTGCCCGCCGGACAGCTCGCCCGGGCCGCCGAGCTTTCCGATTGCCGGCACGGCACCAAGGCCGGCGGAGCCGGGGTGGGGACCGGCGTTGGGAGCGGCTGAGGCACCGGAACGCTGGGCGCAACAGGAAGCGGCGGAACCGCCGGGGAAGGAACAACCCCAGGGCTTGGCGACACGCTCCCAGGAACGCTCGGCACTGCATCGGGCACGCTGGTTCTGGTGTGGGCATCGAATGCCAGCTCGATTTCAGACGGTGCATCTGCATTGGTATTAACATCGGCGG
>CALNBE010000144.1 GCA_937874455.1 uncultured Opitutia bacterium
TGTGCCGCATAAAATGTAGCCGGCCATCACCAGCTGTTCCATCTGCCCCGCTCTGGTCCGCCGGAGGGGTGCGGCAATCGGGCCACCCCGGTTTCCCGGCAACAGGGGAAGCTTCAACCCCAGCACCTCCGGATCGCTTTCCACCGAAACCGGCTTCAATTCCGGTCGCTCAAAAAGAAAATCCGCCACACTTTCCCAATGCCCGTCCACCTCAATGCGGTGGATCAAGCTGATCTCTCCGCGCTCCAGACGGTCCTCCACCTCCTGCCGGGTGTAAGGCCCCTGCAGACATCCCTTCCATTGAATGCGAAAGCCGCGGATTGATTCAGCCATGAGTTTTATTGGTTTCGGAGTTTATCCATTTTCGCCACTGCTCATACACCTGCTTGTACCAGCTCTCCCGCTGGCTGGAAAGAAAAACGAAGGCATCCCAGCCGCCCGTCGGAGGCACCACCCACGACGGCAAATCCGCCTCCCGCGCAGCTTCCTTCGGAGTCTTGGGCAACATCAACACCGGGGAGTAAATTGCGGGCTGCGCCGCTTCCACCACCGCGGAAAACCGGTCGCCACCCAAGACTCCGGGCTCCTCCAGCATGCGTTCCAGCGGCAGCACCTTCAGGCTGTTTTGCTGTGACAACACCACCAGATTTCCCGTGATCACGTCCTCGTTCACCCGCTGGAAATGCCCGTCACTATTTACATAACCGATGAAAACAAATCCAGGACTCCGCAACGCCCGCATCACTCTCCAATAAGCCTCCGCCTCGGCCTGATAGGAGCTTTGCGCAAAAGTGGCCACGCACTCCTCCAGCTGCGGCAGTACGTCTCGCCAAGGTCCCGGATTCATCCAGTCAAACGGCGTCAATTCTCCCTGCGTCAATTGCTGCAACATCGCCAGATCCCGCTGCGCAGTCGGCGAGAAAAACAAGCCCCATTCCTCCGCCCGCCCCTCCGCAATCAACATCAATTCTTGCAACAAATAAAACTTGAACAGCAACGAAACATCCTTGGCACGCCGGACCTTGTCCATCGTTTGCAAAATCGGCTCTACGATCCGCCCCGAATCAGCCTGATAAAACTGGCCAATCTGCAACAGCAACTCCGCCTCCGGCGTCAGATGCCCGTCAAAAAGCCGTTCACCCCGCGGCGTTCCCCGCCCAAACTGCCTCCAGCTCAACTGCCGTAATATTTCTGTTCCATCCTCCCGCAATATCCGAGCCTCCTGCCGCTGCTCATACCCGCCGCCCAAGGGATGGCGAACCGATTGCACCTCACCAAGAGTGAACACTTCCTCCGGAAGAGGGCTCTCCGCCTCGTTTTCGCCGGTCTGGTTAGCCTGATAGCGATAGCGCCACAATTTCTGCAACCGCATGCTTTGTACCAGCCGGCTCGCTGCCACCGCCTCCTGGGGCAGCGTTTCATCCGGAAGAAACAACGACACGGACCGCTCCGTTTCGCCCGCCTCCGTCACCGATGCCATTCGCCACAATTGCAGTGCCGGGGCACGGAACACCGATGCCGCGGGATCCCGCAGCAATGACTCGTTCTCGAGAACATGCCGCACCAAGGCGTTCGCCGGATCAGCCTCCGACTTTAACATCGTAAAATACGTGTCGAGCAGCACCGCGCCCGAAAGCAGTTTTTCCGTCTGCTCCGCGTGTTGCCAAAACCGGAAGACTTCCTTCACCCGTTGAGAAAATTCCTGCCATTTTTTCAAATCCTCCGGCTCCAACACAGCTTGGACGAGCTCGCCCTCCGCAGTCAGTCGCCCCCATTCCGGCAACAACCTGTTCAAAGCGGCCACTCGTGACGTCACCTCCGGCTCGGCCACTGCCTCGGCCAGCCGCCGGTTTAACCCCTCCATTGCCTGCGTCAGCAACGGCGTTTTTTCTTCCGTCAACCGGCCTCGCACCACCTCCAGCCGGGTCTGCGCCCCGGAGTAAAGGCTGGTGGTCTCGCTGCGCGTGTCTGGAGGCAGCGACGCCAGCGCCTCTTCCTCCTCCTGCAGCGCCTGCTTCCCGGCCAGATAATCAGCAACGGTGGCAGTCGCAGGATCCATGCGTTGCAACTCCATCAGCCGGGCCTTGCATTTTTCCAGTTCCGCCCGGACTTGTCCCGACCACAGGGCCAGCTCCTGCTTTACCGCAAAAAAATCCCCCGAACTGTCCCATCGCGTTTTTACTTTCTGCAAAAACTCCTCCGCCGACTGCAGGTTTCTCCGCGCCAGCAAATCCTGGACCTCCAGCAGCGCCTGCTGCCGCAGCGCCTCGTTTTTTTGATAACCATAGCTCAACACTCCCGCCGCCACCACCGAGGCCAGCGTCACCGCCACCACCGAGGCCAGCGCCGTGTCCCGGCGCTGAATGCGTCGCAGCAACGCCTTTCTCAACCGCCCGGCCTGCTCCAGCAAAACGCCGTCCAGCTCACCCGCACCGGCCATCTGCGCCTGCGCCAACGCGTCGCCGAGCAATACCGCCAGCCGCTTTGACGGAAGCCTTTTCAAACGCAAAGCCCGGGGCGTCCGCACCGCCTCTTCCAACACCCGGCTTAATTCCCGCAAATTTTCCTCATGCTGTAGCGCCGCCAGTTGCGCGCGCTGCCACTCGTCGGCGCTCCGTTCCCACTCGTCAATCTCCTGCGCCTGCTCAAAGGGAAGCACCAGCCGATACTCGCGCTCCAAAGCCCGGTAGCGCACCAGCAAAGGAATTAACAAATCCCAACTGCCCGCCGTCTGCAACGTCCGCATTTCCCCCAGCAAGTGCCGGGTCTCCCGTTCCGCCTCCGCCCGCGCCCGCTCTTCCCGCAGGCAGCAGCCGCGCTGGAACACCGGAGACAAGGCCAGCCCCGGAATCTTCACCTCCTCCAGCCGCGCCACCAGCACACAGGCTTCCTCTTCTTTTCCAGCCGTCAGCAGCGCCTCCAGTTTTGCCAACTGCACCGTCCGGGTTTTCTCCCCCAACCGGACAAATTCCTCCTGCGCATTTTCATCCGCCGGATTCACCCGCAAAATCGAGGTCAGCACATCCAGCGCCCGCAGATCATCATGCTCCCGGATGGCCTGCCGATAATCCCGGTACAGCGGATGCGACTCATTGATCTTTCTCCCATACAAACCTCCCGCCAAATCCACATGCGCCATGTTAAGCCGAGCCGGGTACGGCAATCCCCTATCCCGGCAAAAATCCAGCCAGCGCAACGATTCACCAAACGACAATTGTGCCGCCAAATCCAGTAACGGAGGCGACGACTCCGCCACCTGCAACGCCGCAAAGTCATTGCCCGCCCGGATCAACGCCACACATTGCTCCAGCCGGTCCCGCACATGCATCATCAAGTCCGCGTATTCGATCGCCAGCGCCTGCGCCTCAAAATGGCCGCTGCTGTCCTCGAGCACTGCCTTGATTCGGCTGATCAACTTGTCGGTTTGCATGTCAAAGGGAAAGCGGGATGGAGAAAGGAAGGAGTTGAACCTACCGTTTGCCCGCTCGTTTGCCAATCCTCTTTACGGGCAAAGCCAATTTCCTTTGCGCCCGTCTTGCTCAGTAATAGCGGACAAAATATTTTTCCTTCAATCGGGCCGCCGCCGCCTCATACGCCTGTCGCCCAGCGTTCTCCCCCAGTTTTTCCTCAATGACTCCTCGGACTTCCTCAATCGGGCGCGGCCCGCCCGCCCGGTAATCCATCCGCTGCAGGATAAAAATCATCGGCGGCATGCCCGGCTGGGAAAAATCCATCGGCTCCGTCGTCCCGCCATTGGGCAGCGTCCGCAACGCTTCGACAATTCGCTCGTTCATCCCCGTCGCGGACTTCCAAGCCTGATTCAAGCCGCCTTCGTTGCGCAAGTCATCACGACTGTGCTTGCGCGCCAATTCTCCAAAGTCTGCTCCTGATTTTAACTGGACCGAAATTTCCTCCGCCAGCTTTCGCACCATCTCGTCCGTTTCCGAGGCACCAGGTCGCAATGTCATCTGACGAAACAAAAATGACTCCTCCTGCGAAAAGCTTGCCTTGTTCTCATCATAATATCGCTGCACCGCCACCGGGCTGAACTCCTTCGGATATTTTACAAGCTCCGCAACAATCCAGCTGACCATCAGGTTTTCCTCCTGCCGTTTTTTGCCGTCCAGCGGCGTCATCCCCATCATGCTCAGATCCGCGTAATAGGCATCCCGGTCGCCATTGTACACGTCCTGAATATGCCGTTCCACCGCCGCCGCGACATATTCCTCCGGGACCTTGTGGTATTTTTCCTTGAAGGCAGCGATCCACAATTGATCCATCGCCGCGCCCTCCAGCGCCTCCCGCTCCCGCTTTTCCAGCTCCCGCATCAGTTCCTCCGTATTTCCGCGCGCCTGGCGTTGCAGACTCGGCAACCCAACTCTCACCCGTTTTTGCACTTCAAAGTTGGTGACTATCGCCCCGTCAACATTCGCCCTCATCTCGTTCTGATTAACCGCCTTCCATTGCATCGCGACCAATTCCTCCGGGCTGAGAGATGCCTGCCCCGCGCCGGGTTGGATCTGGGCTCCCGCAACAATCGGGCTCACAACAAATAACAAAGGAAGGACAAATCTCATGCGTGCAAGGTGGGCTGGCGAAGAAGAAACTGTTTGATTTCCCGGATTCTTTCCAGCGGCCTTTTCCGCGTCAAGCGGGGAAAGTTTGCGCCGATCTTAACGTAAGTGCTGCCGTCCTTCGCGGGGAAGGCGCGTTTGCACTTCAACCGGCTGCCTTCCGTCTCCACTTGCACAATGCCGCGCTCCTCCGCCAGACAGCGCAACTCGCCCAACGCCACAAACGCCGCCGCGCCCGCCGGAAGTTTGCCAAAACGGTCCGCCATTTCCTCCGCGATCGTCCGCACTTCCTCCGCCGTCGCCGCCATCGCCAGCTTGCGGAAAATCTCTATCCGCAACCGGGTGTCCCCGATGTATTCCGGCGGCAGCGTCGCCACCACCTCCGCACACCGTCCGGCGTCCAATTCCTCCTCCCGCAGCACACGATAGCCGTCCCAGGCCGCCTCCCGCTCGCTTTCCTCCTCCGCTGTTTCCTCCGCAAAGGAAATGCCGCCAAACCGCACAAAATCCAACCGCACCTCCGCCCGGATCGCCCGCGCCGCCGGATCGCCTTTCATCCGCGCCACACTCTGCCGGAGCAATTGACAATAGAGGTCGAATCCGACCCCGGCAATGTGCCCGCTTTGCTCTCGCCCCAACAAATTTCCCACGCCGCGCAGCTCCAAATCCCGCATCGCAATCCTGAATCCGGCGCCAAGCTGATTGTGCTGCCGGATGGCCGACAGCCGCCTCCGCGCTGGATCCAGCATCGAAGCGTGCTTGTGCAGCAACAAATACGCGTAGGCCTGCCGGTTGAACCGCCCCACCCGGCCGCGCAACTGGTAAAGCTGCGCCAGTCCGAAACGGTCCGCGCCTTCAATGATCAGCGTGTTGCAGTTCGGAATGTCCAATCCGGTTTCGATGATCGTGGTGCAGACGAGCACATCAAATTCCCCCGCGACAAACCGGGTCATCACGTCCTCCAGCTCCGCCTCGTCCATCTGTCCGTGCCCGACTCCGAAACGCACCTCCGGCAGCCGCCACGGCGTCGATAGTATCCACCCGATTGTGCAGATAAAAAACCTGCCCGCCGCGCCCGACTTCATAACGCACCGCCTCCTGCACCAACTGCGGCTCATAAGCCCGCACCAGGGTGCGAATGGGCAGGCGCTCCCGCGGGGGTGTCTCGATCACGCTCAAATCCCGCGCCCCCATCAACGCCAAATACAAGGTCCGGGGGATCGGCGTCGCGCTCATCGCGAGCACATCAACGTTTTCCTTCAGCCTTTTGATCTGCTCCTTTTGCCGCACGCCAAAACGGTGCTCCTCGTCGATCACCAGCAACCCGAGGCGGGGAAAATGGATGGTGTTCGCCAACAGCGCATGGGTGCCGATGACGATGTCCACCCGGCCTTCGTTGATCTGCGCGATGATTTTGCTCCGCTGCGCGGGTTTGCGGAAACGGCTCAGCATTTCCACGCTCAGGGGATACTTGGCAAACCGCTCCCGAAAGGTGTTGAAATGCTGCTGCGCCAGCACTGTGGTCGGCACCAGCACCGCCACTTGGTATCCGGCCAGCACGGCCTTGAACGCAGCCCGCAACGCCACCTCGGTCTTCCCGTAGCCGACGTCGCCGCAAATCAGCCGGTCCATCGGCGAGGGGCGCTCCATGTCCCGCTTGCTCGCCTCGATCGCCCGGCTCTGGTCCGGGGTTTCCTGGTGCGGGAAGGCCTGCTCAAACTCCCGCAGCCACGGCTGCGTTTCGTCCGGGGGAAAAGCCAGCCCCGGCCGCGATTGCCGCCGCGCCTGCAGGCGGAGCAAATCCGCCGCGAAATCCACCGTCGCCGCCTCCGCCGCCCGGCGGGTTTTCTCCCAGTGGTTCGACCCGATTTTTCCGAGCTTCGGGGTCACGTTTCGCAACCCGACGTAGCGCGACAACAAGTGCGCCTCCCGTAACGGCAAATAGGTCGTCACCTTCGCGTCAAATTCCAGCGCGATCATTTCCTCGCCCTTGCCGCGATGCTCGATGGTGGTGATGCCACGGTAAAGGCACACGCCATGCTGCAGGTGCACCAGCACATCGCCGTCCGCCAGCTCGTTGAAATCCAGCAATTGCTCGACCCGGGATTTTTGCGGCAACCGCCGCTGCCGCACCGCGGGCAGACGCCGCCGTGCCCGGCCAAACAACTCCCGCTCCGTCGCCACCACCAGCGGCGTTTTTCTCCCCGCGCCCTCCTGCAAAACAAATCCGCCGCCCAGCGCGCCCGCCGCGAAAAACGGGGCAAATCCGGCGACTTCCCGCCGGGAAAATTTCGGGAACACCCGGGCCGTTTCCTCCGCGCCAGCGTCTTTTCCCTTTGCCCGTTTCTTCCGCCGTTTTGGGCCGGATTCCGCCGCGTTGCTTTCCTCCGCTGGAATTTCCTTTGCCCAGGCTGCGCCGGTTTCCGCGACAATGGTTTTCAGCCGCGCCAGGCTGCCTTCGTTTTCGCCCACCACCCACACCTCGGCCCCGGACTTCTGCCAGCAGGCCAGTTCGTACAGCAAATTTTCCCTTGCGGTTTCCTCCGCCGACAGGCGGTCCACGCCCAGCCGGTCGCTCCAGTTTTCCTCCGGCAGCAGCGCCAGTTCCCGTCCGTTCCACGCCACGGTTTTTGCCGCGTCCGCCGCGCCGGGCAGCGCGTCGAACTCCGTGAGCGCGACCACCCGGTCACCGGGCCGGACCGGCAGTTTTTCCCGCCAGTTTTCCCCCGGCTCCACACACACCCACAACACGCCGGGCGGCAGGTGCTCGACAAACGCGCCTTCCCGTTGCGCCATTTCCTCCGCCGCCACCGGCGCGCTGATCACCACCGATTCCAGCGCCGCTTCGCTGCGCTGCGTGGCGGGGTCAAACTCCCGGATCGCCTCAATTTCGTCCCCGAAGAAATCAATCCGCACCGGGGCCGCCGCGTTCAACGGATACACGTCCACCAGCCCGCCGCGCACCGCAAACTGGCCCGGCGCTTCGCATACCGCTTCCGCGTCGTAGTCGAAATCCTGCGCCAATTGCTCCACCAGCCCGCGCAAATTCACCCGTTCGCCGCGGCGCAAAATTCGCTCGC
The DNA here is from genome assembly GCA_937874455.1 of uncultured Opitutia bacterium. Taxonomy (GTDB): domain Bacteria; phylum Verrucomicrobiota; class Verrucomicrobiia; order Opitutales; family UBA953; genus CALNBE01. The sequence goes on from CALNBE010000144.1 coordinate 7,655, forward strand.
GCCCGCCCAGCGCCGCCGGGACCGGGCACCGCTGCCCGAGCGCCTCCGGCGTTCCCGCAATCAACAGCGCCGCCGCGTCCGCTTTTTCCCGATGTCGCACTGCGGCCCGCACGCCGAGCAAATC
>CALNBE010000145.1 GCA_937874455.1 uncultured Opitutia bacterium
CCAAACTGCTGGGCGTGGACCGCGGCGCCTCCGCCGAGGAAATCAAAAAGGCCTACCGCAAACAGGCGATGAAGTATCACCCGGACCGCAACCCGGGCGACAAGACCGCCGAGGAGATGTTCAAAAAAGTCTCCCACGCCTACGAGGTGCTTCCCGATCCGCAAAAACGCGGCCCCTCCGACCAGTTCGGCTCCGCCGCCTTCGAGGGCGGCGCCGGCCCGCGCGCCGGCGGGCCCGGCGGCATGGGCGGGTTCCACGATCCGATGGACATCTTCAGCCAGTTCTTCGGCGGCGGTAGAAGCGGAGGTGGGATCTTCGACGAGTTTTTTGGCAGAGGAGGCGGCGCCGCCGAGGATCATCGTGGCGACGACCTCCGTTTTGACCTCGAAATTTCTTTGGAGGAAGCCGCCAAGGGCGCGGAAAAACAAATCAAATACCGCCGCCACGTCGCCTGCGACAATTGCCACGGCTCCGGCGCCGAACCGGGTTCCGGCCGCAAAAAATGCCCGTCCTGTGGCGGCTCCGGCCAGCGAGTCCAGTCCAACGGATTTTTCTCCATCCGCCAGCCTTGCTCCACCTGCGGCGGCTCCGGGACCATCATCGAAAAGCCCTGCAAAAAATGCGGCGGCGAGGGCCGGGTGGTCGAGCAGCACACGGTCACGGTCAAAATCCCCCCGGGCGTCGAAACCGGCGTCAAACTCCGCTCCTCCGGCAACGGTTCCGCCGGCACCCAGGGCGGTGAATACGGCGACCTTTACATCGTCATCCACGTCAAGGAGCACGAGCTTTTCGAGCGGCACGGCGACGACTTGCACTGCACCATGCCGATCAAATTCACCCTGGCCGCGCTCGGCGGCAGCGTCGAGGTGCCAACGCTCGACGGACGGGCTTCGTTGAAAATTCCCGCCGGCACCGCCAGCGGCACCACCTTCCGCCTCCGCGAAAAGGGCATGCCGCACCTGCGCTCCGGTCGCCGCGGCGACCAGTTGGTGCACATCGAAATCGACGTGCCGAAGAAAATGACC
>CALNBE010000146.1 GCA_937874455.1 uncultured Opitutia bacterium
GGCCATGTCCTGGAGGGTAAGGGCGAGATCGGTGTAGTCGTCGCGGGCGGCGTCGGGAATTTTGGCGAGAATTTTCTCCGCGTTGAGCGCGGCGACCAGCGGGACGTGGCGGGCGCGGGCCTCCTTGCGAATTTGCTCCAGCAGCCGCTCGGCGGTTTTCGGACCGACCTTGGGCAGGAGGCACATTAGCCGGGTGAAGGCGACGGTGTCGTTGGGATTGTGGAGGAACCGGAGCTGGGCGACAAAGTCGCGGATGTGGGCCTGTTCGAAGAAACGGACGCCGCTGGTGATGACAAACGGGACGCCGTGGCGGGTCAGCTCCATTTGCAGTTCCATCGCCTGGTAGTGGGCGCGGTAGAGCACGGTGATGTCGCGCAGCTCGCGGCCCTCGTCGAGCAGCCCCTTGAGGCGGCGGATGACGAAGAGCGCCTGCTCGGTCGCGTCCATGGTCGGGACGAGGTAGGGCTTGGGGCCGTCGGGTTTGACCGGGCGGAGGGTTTTGGAGAAACCGATGCCGTCGGTTTGGTGGGCGAGAATGCCGTTGGCGAAGTCGAGGATCTGGGGCGTGGAGCGGTAGTTGATCTCGATCTTGTGGACCGTGGCGCCGGGGTGGCGGGACTCGAAGTCGGCGATGTTGGCGAACTCGGCCCCGCGCCAAGTGTAAATGCACTGGGCATCGTCACCCACGGCCATCACCTGGTGACGGTCGGCGAGGAGATCGACGATGGCGGACTGGAGTTTGTTGGTGTCCTGAAACTCATCGACGAGGATGTAGCGGAAACGCTGTTGGTAGGTGGCGCGCACCTCGGGCTGGGAGCGGAGCAAATCGAGCCAGAGTTCGAGCAAGTCGTCGTAATCGCAGACCGCCTGGTCGCGCTTGGCCAGGCGGTATTTTTCGGCGAAGCCGGGGAGTTTTTGCAGGGACTCGTCCTTGAGCCAGGGGAAGCGGCGGGCGAAAACCTCGTCGAGCGGCAGCAGGGTGTTGCGGGCGTAGCTGATGGCGTCGAGGATGACGCGCGGCTTGGGGTGGTCCTTGTTTTTGACGAAGGCGCTGTCGTGGCTTTTGACGGTTTCGTTGAAGAGCGAGTCGGCGTCGCCCGCGTCGAGGATGGTGAAGTTGCGGTCGAGGTTGATGAGTGGCGCGTGAGAGCGGAGGATGCGCTGGCCGATGCTGTGGAAGGTGCCGCCCCAGAAGTGGGTGCGGGGGACGCCGGTGAGGTCCTCGACGCGGGTGAGCATTTCCTTTGCGGCCTTGTTGGTGAAGGTCAGGAGGAGGATTTCCCATGGGCGGACGCCCTGTTCGAGGAGGTAGGCGACGCGATAGGTGAGGGTGCGGGTCTTGCCGGAACCCGCGCCGGCGAGGACCAAGGCGGGCCCGTCGCCCGCGGTGACGGCGCGGTATTGGTCTTCGTTGAGGGCCGCGGCGAAGTCGATGGGCGGCATGCCGGACAGGCTGTGCATGGGGAAAACGGGCTAAGCGGCGGCGCGGGAGCCGCAACGGAAAAGTGTTTTTTCCGGCGCGGAGGAAAACGGGCGGCAAAGAAAAATCCCCGTTGCGCAAGGCGGCGGGGATTGGGCGCGGAGGAAAATTTCCTTTGCGGCTTACCAGTGGAAGTTTTCGCCCGGCTTGAGGCTTTCGGTGAAGCCGACCAGCAGTTGGACGCATTGTTCAACCACGGCCAGATCGACGATTTCGCCCGGCGTGTGCATGTAGCGCAGCGGCAGGGAAAGGAGCCCGCAGGCGACGCCGCCGTTGGCCATCTGGATGGCGCGGGCGTCGGTGCCGGTCGGGCGCGGGGCGGCTTCGATTTGGTAGGGGATTTTGAGTTTTTCGGCGCCCTCGACCAGGCGGTCGAAGACGAGCGGGTTGATGTTCGGGCCGCGGGCGATGACCGGGCCGCCGCTCAGCGTGTTGCGTCCGAATTTGCGGTTGTCGGCGTCGGGGTGGTCGGTGGCGTGGCAGACATCGACGGTGATGGAGACCGTCGGGTTTTGCCCTTGGGCGGCGACTTGGGCGCCGCGGGTGCCGATTTCCTCTTGGGTGGTGGCGACGGAGATGACCTTGGCGGCGAGTTTCTTCACCTGGGTCAGGCGGCGGAAAGCCTCCATGACGATGTAGCAGCCGCCCTTGTCGTCGAAGGCGCGGGCGACGGCGACGGAGCCGCGGAGCATTTCAAAGCCGACGTTGTAAACGGCCGGGTCGCCGATGCGGACAATTTCCTCTGCTTCGGCGCGGCTGGTGACGCCGATGTCGAGCCACATCTCGTGGCGTTCGGGGACTTTTTTCCGGTCCTCGGGGGACATCAGATGGACGGCGCGTTTGCCGGTGATGCCGAGCACCGGGCCGTTTTTGGTGAGAATGCTGACGCGGCGGCCAGAGGGAATGATCAGGTCATGGCCGCCGAGGAATTCGAAGTAGAGGAAGCCCTTGTCGTCGATGTAGGAAATGATGAGCGCGATCTCGTCGATGTGGCCGGCGAAGAGGACGGACGGGTCGCCCTTGGGATTGTGGACGGCGATGCGGTTGCCGATGGCGTCCTTGCTGTAGCTGGCGGCGACGGGCTTGATATACTGGTCAACGACGGCTTGGGCCGCGAACTCGTGTCCGGTCGGCGATTTGGCTTCGAGCAGGTCCACGAGGAATTGCGGGGCAGCGTAGGGTTGGGCTGGGTTGTTTTTCTTGGCCATGATGTGTTTTGAGAAAAAGTGAGTTGCGAAGCAAAAAGGATGCCGGGCGCGGAGGAAATTTTCAGCGGGCGATGTCGCTTTGGGAGAGCACGGTGATGCCGACGCGGCGGAGCACCTCGGCGCCCAGATCGTTGTCCTCGACGCGCAGGACGATCCCGCATTTGTTTTGGGCCGGGGCGATGAAGGAGTAGAGGTAGTGGATGTTGATTTCGGCCTGCATCAGGGTGGAGGTGATTTTTTTGAGATCATGTTCACCGAAAATTTCGACGCAGAGGACGGGCACGGTGTCGTGGGCGAAGAAGCGCTCGTTGAGAATTTGCTCCGCGATCTCGGGGTAATTGACCACGATGCGGATGACCGCGCTGTCGGTGTTGTCGATGACGGACATCGCCAGGAGGTGCACATCGCGCTGGGCGAGCGCCTGGGTCAGCTCGTTGAGGCGCCCCACCTTGTTTTCGGAGAAAATGGAGAACTGGCGGATATCCTCGGCACCGGGCGGACGAATGGTTTTGAGCGGCATGGAGATTTTACGCGTTTTGCGGCGGGTTGTATGGATGCGGAGGAAAAAGGCGAGCGGCGTTTTGCGTCAGGGTGTTTCTTCCCCTTGGCTTTTGCGGGAAAAGCGACAGGCTGCGGGCATGCACAACGCGGAGGAAATGCCGGAACAGAAACAGCACTTGCGGATTGGCGGGATGAATTGCGCCGGTTGCGTGAACCGGGTGGAAAAGGCCCTGCGGGCGGTGCCGGGGGTGGCGGAGGCGTCGGTGAATCTGGCGAGCGAGACGGCGACGGTGACGGGCGCGACGGCGCGGAGCGCATTGGAAAAGGCGGTGGTGGACGCCGGTTATCAAGTGCTCGCGGAGGAAAAGAAAGCGGCGGACGACGCGGAGGCGCGGCGCTGGCGCGGGCAGGTGGGGCGGCTGATGGGCGCGTTGATTTGCACCGCGCCGCTGGCCCTGCCGATGTTGCTGATGCCTTTTCTCGGAGGAAACACCCCGATGCTGCCCGCGTGGTGGCAGTGCGCGCTGGCCTCGCTGGTGCAGTTTTACTTTGGTGCCGCGTTTTACTCCGGGGCGTGGAAGGCGGTGCGGTCGGGCACCGGCACGATGGACGTGCTGGTGGTGCTGGGCACGAGTGCCGCATACGGCCTCAGTGTTTACAACTGGCTGGCCCCGCGCGAAGGAAATCCCGGGCATTTGTATTTCGAAGCCTCGGCGATGGTGATCACCCTGGTGCTGCTGGGGAAAACTCTGGAGGCGAAGGCCCGGCGGCGCGCGGTGGAATCGATCCGCCATTTGCAAACCCTGCAGCCGGAGACCGCGACCGTGCGCGGCGAAGGCGCGGAGGAAATTGTGCCGCTGGCGGCGGTGCGCCCCGGCGACGTGGTGGTGGTGAAACCCGGCGAGCAATTTCCGGTGGACGGCGAAGTGCTGGAGGGCGTCTCGCAGGCCGATGAGTCGTTGATCACCGGCGAGTCGCTGCCCGTGGTGAAGCATCCCGGCGATCCGGTGGTGGGCGGCGCGATCAACGGCGAGGGACTGCTGCTGGTGCGGACGACCGCCCTGGGCGCGGAGTCGCGGCTGGCGCGGATCATCCGGATGATCGAGGAGGCGCAGGGCGCAAAGGCCCCGATCCAGCGGCTGGCGGACCAGGTGAGCGCGGTGTTTGTGCCGGTGGTGCTGGGCATTGCCCTGGCGACCCTGCTCGGCTGGTGGTTGGGCGGGGGAAATTTTCAAAACGGCCTGCTCAACGCGGTGGCGGTGCTGGTGATCGCCTGCCCCTGCGCGCTTGGTTTGGCGACCCCGGCGGCCATCATGGTCGGCACCGGCGTGGGCGCGCGGCTGGGAATTTTGATCAAGGACGCGGAGGCGCTGGAGGTGACGCATCGGGTGGATACGGTGGTGTTTGACAAGACCGGCACGCTGACCGAAGGAAAACCGGAGCTGGCCGAATGGCGGCCTGCCGCGGAGGAAAAAGGAGACGACGTGCTGGTGCTGGCGGCGGCGTTGCAGAGCGGCAGCGAACATCCTTTGGCGGACGCGGTGTTGCGGGTGGCGGCGCGGGAAGGAAAACCCATGCTGCCCGTGGCGGCGGTGAAGGTGAAGCCCGGGCGCGGCGTGGAAGGGCGGGTCGGGGAAAGGAAATTGTTCATGGGCAGCGCGCGCTGGATGGAGGAATCGGGCGTGGATTTGTCCGCGCTGGCGGAGGAAGTCCGCCGTTGGGCGGGCGAAGGAAAAACAGTGTCGTTTCTGGCGGAGGAAACCCCCGGCGGGGCGGTGTTGCTCGGCGGATTTTCCTTCGGGGACAAACTCCGGGAGACGGCGCTGGCGGCGGTGGACGCGCTGCAAAAACGCGGCGTGCGGGTGGCGTTGCTCTCGGGCGACCATCCGGAAAGCGTGCGTCGAGTGGCGGAGGAATTGGGCATCGCGGATTTTCGGGCCGGCGTGCTGCCGGAGGAGAAGGCGGCGGCAGTGACGCGATGGAAGGCGGACGGCGCGGTGGTGGCGATGGTCGGCGACGGGGTGAATGATTCCCCCGCGCTGGCGGCGGCGGACGTCGGCATGGCGATGGGCGGCGGGACGGATGTGGCGATGCACACGGCCGGAGTGACGTTGATGCGCAGCGACCCGCTGCTGGTGGCGACCGCGCTGGAACTGTCGCAGCGCACCTGGCGGAAAATCCGGCAGAACCTTTTCTGGGCGTTTTTTTACAACGTGGCGGGCATCGGCTTTGCGGCGGCGGGATTGCTCAGTCCCGTGGTGGCAGGCGCGGCGATGGCTTTCAGCAGCGTGAGCGTGGTGACCAACGCGCTGCTGCTCGGACGCGGGATGAAGCCGGATTCCGCGGAGTAATTTCGTTGCGCGGCGGCGGTGTTTTCTCTCACTTCCCGCGCCATGTATATTCCGCCGGAAACTCGGAGCCAAATTGATGAAGTCGCGCGACGGACGGCGCGGTTGTGGAAATTTTTGGACGTGCCGACCAAGCAGAAGGAGCTGGCGCAACTGGAGCACCGGATGAGCGAGCCGGATTTTTGGAACAACCAGCAGGCGGCGCAAAAGGTGATCGGCGAAGGCAACCGGATCAAGGGTTTGGTCAATCCGGTGATCGCGTTTCAAAGGAAATTGGAGGATTTGAAAACCCTGGCCGAGCTGGTGCAGGAGGCGGAGGACGGCACGGCGGACGCGGAGTTGCAGGAAATCAACGAAACCGCGCACGCGCTGCTGGCGGAGGTGGATGAATTGGAAATCGCCTCCTTTCTTACCGGGCCGATGGACAAGGCGAACGCCATCATGACCATCAAGGCCGGGGCTGGCGGCACCGAGGCTTGCGACTGGGCGGACATGCTGTTTCGCATGTACACCCGCTGGGCGGAGGGACGCGGCTACAAGGTGGAGGTGGACGATGTGCAGGACGGCGAGGGCGCGGGCATTTCCACCGCGAGTTTTCGCATCGAAGGCCCGAACGCCTACGGCTACGCGAAGGCGGAGCGCGGCGTGCACCGGCTGGTGCGGATCAGTCCGTTTGACTCGAACGCCCGGCGGCACACCTCGTTTTGCGCGGTGGACGTGGTGGCGGAACTGGACGACGACGTGAACGTGGAGATCAAGGAGGAGGATTTGCGGGTCGATGTTTACCGCTCCAGCGGCAAAGGCGGCCAGCACGTGAACAAGACCGAGTCGGCGGTGCGCCTGACCCACTTGCCGACCGGCATCGTGGTGGCGTGTCAGCGGGAGCGTTCGCAGCACAAGAATCGCGATGTGGCGATGAAGATTTTGAAGGCGCGGGTGTATGAAAAAATGCAGGACGAAAAGCGCGCCGAGATGGAAAAGTTTTACGGCGAGAAGGGGGAAATCGGCTGGGGCAACCAGATCCGCTCCTATGTTTTTCAGCCGTACCAAATGGTGAAGGACCTGCGGACTGGCGTGGAAACGGGCAACGTGAACGGCGTGATGGACGGCGAAATCGACCCCTTCATCAGCGCTTGGCTGCGGGCCGGCGGGCCGCGGCAGCGCAACAAGGACATCAAGATTGAGGATTAAGCGCATGTTGCGGCACATTGTTTTTTTTAGCGCCAAGCCCGGCGTCGCCCCGGAGGAAATCCGGGACGGATTGTTGCAACTGGCGGCAATCCCCGGAGCGACCAGCTTCGAGGTGGTGTTGAACACCAAGCAGGACCTGTTCGCCAACGAAGTGGACGTGGTGGTGTACGCGGAGTTTCCCGACGCGGAGACGCTGGCGGCCTACAAGGCTCATCCGGTGTACGCGGAGTGCGTGCAGGTGGTCAAACCCTTGCGGGAGTTGCGTTTCTCCGTGGACATCCCGGCGGGAAGCAGCCGGGGCGGGGGAAAAGAAAATTGAACTTGTTCCCGAAATCGCTGTCTGTTGGCCTGAACCAAACAAGAATTTTACCATGAAAACAAAAGCACTTCTTTTTCTTGCAGCACTTGCCCTGCCTTTCACGGCCGCGGCGAAAGAAAAGACCGTGGAGTTGAAGGTGGAGATGCCGCCGGTGTTGCTCATCGGCACGCCGACGCCGATCAACGTGAAGAATCTGGAATCCGGGGATGCCGCGAAGAAGCGCACGTCGATTCAGGTGCCGGAAGGCACGGTGAATCTGGCCAAGGGCAAAACCGTCACCTCCAGCGACAAGTACCCGATCGTGGGTGACTTGGAGTATGTTACCGATGGTGACAAGGATGCGGACGAGGGTTATGAAGTCGAGCTGGCTCCCGGTTTGCAGTGGGTGCAGATTGATCTGGCGAAGGAATCTGACATTTACGCCGTGGCGGTTTGGCATTTTCACCGGCAGAAGCGCCTGTGTCGCTCGGTCATTGTCCAGCTCTCGACCGAACCGGAATTTAAAAATGGCGTGACCACCATTTTCAACACGGACTACGAGGACAGCGCCAAACTCGGCTTGGGCGCGGGGAAGGATCTGGCCTACATTGAAACCAATGAAGGCCGGGTGATTCCTGCGAATGGCACCAAGGCGCGCTATGTCCGCCTGTACAGCAACGGCAGCACCAGCTCGACCGGCAACCACTACGTGGAAGTCGAAGTGTTTGGCAAAGCCGCCAAGTAAACGGATTTCCTTCGGGAATTTTTTGCAAAGAACCGCCGGAGCCAGGATGCCCCGGCGGTTTTTTATTATCCAGAGTCTGGGTTTGACCTGCTCGCGTCGGCCCCTTTCTTCCCCCGCATGAAAGTCATCCGAGCGAAGAGTGCCGGTTTTTGTCGGGAATACGCGGTGCAGGGAAAACGCCCGGTGTTCACAGACGGCCCGTTAATCCACAACAGCCAGATGATGGAGAAGCTGGAATCGGAGGGCATTCGGGAGGTTGGCGACTACACCAGCCAGACGAAACTCGATCTCGGATTGTCCGCGGAGGAAAAACAGGCGGCGGTAATGGTGGTGCGCGCGCACGGGATTTCCCCCGAGCGGCGGACGTATTTGAAGGGATTGGGCATGGACTTTCGCGATGCGACCTGCCCGGACGTGGGCATCATCGCGGGCAAGGTGAAGCTTTATGCGCGGAAGGGATTTAACACTGTCATTTTCGGCGACCCCAAGCACCCGGAGGTGATGGGCTTGATGGGATACACCGAGGGCCGGGGTCATGTGATCAAGACCGAGGCGGACATCGACGCGCTGCCCCCGCTGGGCGACAAGGTGTGCATGGTGTCGCAATCGACGATGTTCACCTTCGAGTTCGAGCGGCTGGCGGATTACCTCCGGCAGAAATACCCGGAGGCGCAGGTGTTCAACACCATTTGCGGCGCGACCCGGGAGCGGCAGAGCGATGTGCTGGTGCTGGCGGAGGAAGGCGCGGAGGCGATCGTGGTGATCGGCGGGCGCCATTCGGCCAACACCGTCAAACTGGCGGCATTGGTGGAAAAACAGGAGCTGCCCTGCTTCCACGTGGAAACGGCGGCGGAATTGGATTTGGCGCAGCTGAAAAAATACAAGGTGGTCGGCGTGACTGCCGGGGCCTCGACACCGGGGTTCCTGATCGACGAAGTGTGCGAGCGGTTGACGGAGCTGTGAGCGCCGGGAATCGGTGCCGACAAAAAACGCCGCGAGGGAAACCCGCGGCGTTTTTTGTTTTCCCGAAGGAAATGCTCAGAGCCCCTTGGCCCCGTCGCGAGTCTGGAGGCGGAAAACGGCCTCGGACTGGTCCTTGGCGGGGCGGTTGCCGTCGGCGGAAAACTGCACGGTCAGGATCAGGGCTTTGTTGGTGAGCGCCTCGTCAAAAATCGGCTGGATGCTTTTGGGGAGGAAAAAGCAGAAGCGACCGTAATCGTAATAGGATTTTTCGAGATTATGCTCGGCGGTGAAATAAATCATCGCGGAGCGCCCAGCGTCAGGCTTGAACACCTCGGATTCCACAAAAACCTCGTAGCTGCAGAAGTAATTGTTGTGGGGAGGATACTTGGCAAAAAGTTTGACGACGCCGCGTTCGAAGAGGCCGCCCTGTGGGTTTTTGATGATGGGCTGCGGGTTTTTTTCGTTGGGAAGCATGAGCGTTTGAAGAGGCCGCCCTGTGGGTTT
>CALNBE010000147.1 GCA_937874455.1 uncultured Opitutia bacterium
TGGGTGGCCGGCGCCATTGGCCCGACCAACCGGACGCTCTCGATTTCCCGCGACGTCAACGATCCCGGCGCGCGCGAGGTGACGTTTGACCAGGTGCGCGCGGCTTACCGCGAGCAGGTGGCGGCGCTGCTGGACGGCGGCGTGGACTTGCTGCTGGTGGAGACTATTTTTGACACCCTCAACGCCAAGGCGGCGCTCTTCGCCATCGACGAGGAATTTGCGGCGCGGCAGCAACGGGTGCCGGTGATGATCTCCGGCACCATCACCGACCAGTCCGGGCGCACCCTGACCGGCCAGACCACCGAGGCATTTTGGAACAGCGTGCGCCACGCCCAGCCGCTGTCGGTGGGGATGAATTGCGCTTTGGGCGCGGAGCAAATGCGCCCCTACATCGAGGAATTGGCGGCGAAGGCCGACTGCTATGTTTCCTGCTATCCCAACGCCGGGCTGCCCGATCCGCTGTCGCCGACCGGGTTCCCCGAGGGACCGGAGGACACCGCGATGTTGCTGCGCGAATTTTCCCGCGCGGGCATTGTCAACATTCTTGGCGGCTGTTGCGGTACCACGCCCGACCACATCCGGGCCATTCGCCGCGCGACGGAAAATCACAAGCCGCGGAAGCTCCCCGTGATTTCTCCCGGCCTGCGACTGAGCGGGCTGGAAGCCTTCAACACCATCGGCGCAAAAGCCCCGTTCATCATGGTCGGCGAACGCGCCAATGTCACCGGTTCGCCGCGTTTCAAGAAATTGATCAAGGAGGGGAATTTTACCGAGGGACTGGCGATTGTCCGCCAGCAGGTCGAGACCGGCGCCAATGTCATCGACGTGAATTTCGACGAGGGGATGCTCGACGGCCCCGCCTGCATGACGAAGTTTCTCAACCTCCTGGCGGCGGAGCCGGACATCGCGAAGGTGCCGCTGATGATCGACAGTTCGAAATGGGAAGTGCTGGAGGCCGGATTGCGCTGCGTGCAGGGCAAAAGCATCGTCAACTCGATTTCACTCAAGGAGGGCGAAGAGAAATTTCTGGAGCACGCCCGGCTGTGCCGGCGCTACGGCGCGGCGGCGATCGTGATGGCGTTTGACGAAAACGGGCAGGCTGCGACCCGGGCCGACAAGGTGCGGATTTGCGAGCGGGCCTACCGGCTGCTGGTGGACGACGGATTCCCGGCGGAGGACATCATTTTCGACTGCAACATTCTCACCGTCGGCACCGGCATCGAGGAGCACGCGAACTACGCGATGGACTTCATTGAGGCGGTGCGCGAGCTGAAGCAAAAACTGCCGCACGCCCGCTACTCCGGCGGCGTGTCCAATGTTTCCTTTTCCTTCCGCGGCAACAATCCCGTGCGCGAGGCGATGCACGCCGCGTTTCTCTACCACGCGATCAGCGCCGGACTCGACATGGGGATCGTCAACGCCGGGATGCTCGATGTTTACGAGGAAGTGGACAAGGAATTGCTCCGCCTGGTGGAGGACGTGCTGCTCAACCGCGACCCCGGTGCGACGGAGCGGCTGATTGAGGCCGCGCCGCGTTTCAACAAGGACAAGACCGAGGAAGCGCCTGTCGCCGCCGCGGAATGGCGCAGCGGCACGGTGGGTGAGCGTATCGCCCACGCGCTGGTGAAAGGGATCACGGATTTCATCGAAGCCGACACCGAGGAGGCGCGGCAGCAGGCCAAGCGTCCGTTGGAGGTAATCGAGGGTCCGCTGATGGACGGCATGAAAATTGTCGGCGAACTTTTCGGCGCGGGAAAAATGTTTTTGCCGCAGGTGGTGAAATCCGCCCGCGTAATGAAGCAGGCCGTGGCCTATCTGCTCCCGTTCATGGAGGCGGAGAAAAATGCCACCGGTGCCGCCAGCACCAAGCAGGGCACGATTGTGCTGGCGACGGTGAAGGGCGACGTGCACGACATCGGCAAGAACATCGTGGGCGTGGTGCTCGGCTGCAACAACTACGAGGTGATCGACCTTGGCGTGATGGTGCCGTGCGAGAAAATTCTCGCCGCCGCGAAGGAACACCAAGCCGACCTCATCGGCATGTCGGGGCTGATCACGCCCTCGCTCGACGAGATGATTTACAACGCGGGGGAAATGGAGCGGCAGGGCTGGCAAGTTCCCTTGCTGGTTGGCGGTGCCACAACCTCGAAGGCGCACACCGCGCTGAAAATCGCGCCGCACTACCACGGCCCGGTGGTGCAGGTGCCGGACGCCTCGCTGGTGGTCGGCGTTTGCTCCGGCCTGCTCAATCCGGCCCTGCGGGAAGATTACCTGAAAAAGCTGCGCGCCGATCAGGAGGCGCTGCGGGAGCGGCACCAGCGGCAGCGCGAGGAAACGCCAATGCTGTCGCTCGCCGCGGCAAGGGAAAAGGGTTTCACCGCCGACTTTGTACAGCACCCGCCGCAAATGCCAAAGGAAACCGGGGTGCGGGTGCCGGAAATTCCCTTGGAGGAAATTGTGCGCTACATCGACTGGTCGCCGTTTTTCTGGACTTGGGAAATGCGCGGGTCGTACCCCCGCATTCTGGAGCATGAAAAATACGGCGAAAGTGCCCGCCAGCTCTTTGCCGACGCCCAGGAATTGTTGCAGGAAATTGTGGCGGGCAAGCGGGTTCGCCTGCGGGCGGCGTTCGGAATTTTCCCCGCACAGCGGCGCGGTGACAGCGTGGTGCTGTTTCCCAATGAAAACCGCGACGCGGAACTCGCGACCTTTCATTTCCTCCGCCAGCAAAAGGCCAAGGCGGGCAACGAGCCGCAATATTCCCTCGCCGATTTTGTTTCGCCGGAAAAAGACTGGCTAGGGGCCTTTGCGGTGACCGCCGGGCCGGAAATCGAGGCTTGGGCGCAGTCGCACAAGGGGAAGGATGACTACAAGGCCATCATGATCCAGGCGCTGGCCGACCGCTTGGCCGAGGCGGCGACGGAGTGGCTGCACGAAAAAATCCGCAAGGAAAACTGGGGTTACGCCCCGGAGGAAAACTGGAGCGCGGAGGAATTGATCAAGGAGAAATACGCCGGCATCCGGCCCGCCGCCGGTTATCCCGCCTGCCCGGATCACACGGAGAAAACCACCCTGTGGCAGGTGTTGGACGCGGAGAAAAACACCGGCATCTCGCTCACCGAAAGTTTTGCGATGAATCCCCCCGCGTCGATCTCCGGTTTGGTGTTCGCCCATCCGGCGGCGCGCTATTTCGCAGTCGGCCTGCTCGGCAAGGACCAGCTGGAGGACTACGCTGCGCGCAAAGGAATTTCCTCCGCGGTGGTGGAGAAGTGGCTGGTCAACAATCTGGGCTACTAGGCCGCAGTCAAAAAGGGGAGGATCGTTGGGATTTCGGAGGAAATACCTGATGCCGGGGCAATTATTGACATCGCTCAAAAACGAAACGTCGCTTCATTTTTTCTTGAAGTTTCGATGCTTTCGACTGTCATGAGGATTTTCTCGTGCCGATTGTCACTGCCCAGCACTCTCGCAAAGGAAAAGACGCGCCTGCATCGCGTCCGAAGGATGATTTGTCGCCAGTGGAAACGGAAGTGATCGCATTTTTCGAAGGATTTGCCCAGTTGATGGGTTTATCACCTTCTGTTTCCCAGATTTACGGATTGCTTTATTGCAGTGAAGTCCCGGTGGGGTTTGAGGTGATTCGCCGCCGGCTGGGGATATCGCAAGGATCGACCAGCCAGGGGCTGCGCTATTTGCAGGAGCGGGGAATTATTCGGGTGGTGGCGGCACCGGGTGCGCGAAACAAATCTTTTGTGGCGGAGATGGCCTTGGGCCGGGTGATTCAGGTGTTGTTGCAGGAACAGGTTTCGCCGCGCTTGGCCGCAGGGGAAAAACGACTGCAAAAACTGGAGGCACTCGGGGCGCAAGCAGGCGTTTCGGAGGAAATGGCCAACCGGCTCAAACGTCTGGGCGGCTGGACGGGGCGGGCAAAGGAAATTTTGCCGCTGGTGTTGAAACTGGCGGGCGGCGGTTAGGACTGACGCGTCGGAACCGGCGCACTGTGCGATGCACAGCCATAACAAAACGAAGGACTTAAAAAATTGGCTTCAGCATTTTCGCTGACCGGCCAAGGGCGGCAGCTTGGGGGGAAGGAAGTTGGAGAGTAGGGAACGGAGGACGGAAACCCATTGCCCATCGCCCATTGCCTAAATTTCCAAACTCACGCGGAGCCGCGGAGAACGCAGAGGAAAACGGAAGACAGAGGACGGAAGTCGAAGACAGAAACCCATCGCCTATCGCCCATTGCCCATCGCCTAAATTCCCTGCTTGGAAGTAATTCATCATTCATAATTCATAATTTCCCATGAGCGTAACTATTGCCATTCCCGCCCGGCTGGGTTCGACCCGTTTGCCGCGCAAGGTGTTGCTGGATTTGGGCGGCAAGCCCGTGGTGCAGCACGTCTGGGAGCGGGTGCAAAAAATGCGGACGGCCGACCGGGTGGTGGTGCTGGCGGACAGCGAAGAAGTGGCCGAAGTGGCGCGCGGGTTTGGCGCGGAGGTATTGCTGACTTCGCCCGATTGTCCCTCCGGCACGGCTCGACTGGCCTCGGTGCTCGACCAATTGCCGGGGGAATTTTTTCTGAATGTGCAGGGCGACGAACCCTGCATTGATCCCGCGCTGCTGGATGCGCTGGTGCTTCGCTGGCGGGAAACGCAGTGCGAGCTGGTCACGGCGGTGGCGCGGATTCACGATCCGGCAAAGCTGACCAATCCAAACGTGGTCAAGGTCGTGCGCGGTGAAAACGGCCGGGCGGTGTATTTCTCCCGCAGCCCGGTGCCTTACCGGCGCGGCGTGGCGGTGGCGGAATGGCTGGCCGACGGCGCGGTGCCTTACTGGTCGCACATCGGCGTTTACGGTTACGCCCGGGCCACGGTGGCGGGTTACGCCGCGCTGCCGGTGACGCGCATCGAGCAAATCGAATCGCTGGAGCAACTGCGCTTCGTGGAGCACGGAAAAGTTTTTCAAACGGTGGAAACGAACTACCACCCGGTGGCCATCGACACGGCGGAGGACCTGGAAAAGGCCCGGCAGTTGTTTCAATAAACGCAAAGGAAATACGCCCAATGGACGCGATCAATGTGGGGAAAAATTTACTGCAATCCGAAGCGGCGGCGCTGGCGGAGTTGTCGTTGCACCTCGACGATAATTTCACCAAGGCGGTGGACCTGATCTTTGGTCATGCCGGGAAAGTCGTGATCTCCGGCGTCGGCAAATCCGGCCTGATCGCCCAGAAAATCGCCGCCACCCTGTGCAGCACTGGCACGCCTGCGATTTTCCTCCACAGCGCGGACGCGGTGCACGGGGATTTGGGGATTTTCCAGCCCGGCGACCCGGCCCTGCTGATCTCCAAGAGCGGCACCACGGCGGAAGTGGTGCGCCTGCTGCCGACCATCAAAAAAATGGGTTCGCCGATCATCGCCCTGGTGGGCAACCCCCGCTCGGTGATCGCCGAACAGGCCGACATCGTGCTCGATCTGGCCATCAAGTCGGAAGCCGATCCGCTCGGGCTGGTGCCGACAACCAGCGCGTTGCTGACGCTGGCGATGGGCGATGCCCTGGCGGCGGCGCTGATGGTGAAACGGAATTTTGACGCCAAGGATTTCGCCCGGTTTCATCCGGCGGGCCAGTTGGGTCGCAACCTGAACACTACCGTGGGCGAGGTGATGCACCCGATCGAGCGGGTGGCGCGCGCGCACCACGACGCGCCGTTGCGGGAAATGATCATCGCCATGACCACCCATTCGCTCGGCGCGGCCTGCGTGCTGGACGCGGAGGGAAAACTGGCCGGGCTGGTGACCGACGGCGATTTGCGCCGCGCCCTGCAACGCTACGACAATTTCTCCGGCCTGACCGCCGACGCCTTCATGACCCGTAATCCGATCCGGGCTTTCCCGGCGATGAGCCTGGCCGACGCCGCCCGGTTGATGGAAGACCGGCCCTCGCAACTCTCGGTGCTCCCGGTGGTCGAACCTGGTACGGATCGTTGCCTCGGGCTGATCCGCATCCACGATATCTACCAGGCCGGAATGGCGTGAAGGATGGCGAAGGAATTTAGGCTAAAGATACGAGGCGATAGGCTAGAAACTAGGGGCTAGGGACTAGAGGCTAGGGGCTAGGCGCTAGAAACCATTTCAATCATCCGTGTTTATCTGTGTCCACATCTGTGGTTTAAAAACTCACGCAGAGACGTAGAGACGCGGAGGCAGAAGACAGAGGTCAGAAGGCAGAAGTCGGAGGACGGAAATCCTATCATCTTTATCCTTAAAATTTAACCACGGATGAACACGGATAAACGCGGATGCTTTTTTAAGAATTTCCTTTGCGCCTTGGTGTTAAAAGAGAATCAGTCTTTCCTCTGTGCGCTCTGCGTCCTCTGTGGTTAAATTTTAGGGAGTGGTGAATGGCGAATCGGGAGGATTTAGCACAGCCCCTTTCGCCCATCGCCCATCGCCCATCGCCTATTCCCATTCGCCTTTTTCCCTCCGTGTTCTCTGTGCTCTCCGTGGTTCAAAATTCTGAAAACTGAGCACTGAACACTGAAAACTTTTAGCACTGCCCCCTGCCTCCTATTCGTCGGTATTTTTCGACATGCATTCTGAAAAGTCACACCATTCCCCTGAAAAGGCGTCCGCGGCGGAGTCCTCTTCAGCCAGACGTTCCCGGTTGCACCGGCGTCGCAGTCATGCGCATCGGCATCCGGATTTGCTCTGGGATGGGAAACTCCCGCGCCGGGAAAAGCTGATTGCCTCGCTCTCGGCGCTCACCCTGGTGCTGGCAGTGGTGGCATATTCCACTGTCCCCTTGTGGGCGCAGTGGTGGGTGTTTGGCCTGTCGGCGCTGACTTTCCTTTGCCTGTTTTTGCCGGTGGGCTACGACGGTCTGCTGTCAAATTCGCCGATGGAGTCGTGGCGGCGTCTGCGGCGTTTTCCGATTTTCTGGCTGGGGCTGCTGTTGTTTGGCTTGATGCTGGCGCAGAGTTTGAATCCGGCTTGGATCGTGGAAGTCGGGGAGAAAACGACCCGCGTCCGGCCAAATCCCGCGCACGTCGGCTGGCTGCCGATTGGGGTGGACGCGCCATTTTCCTCCAAGGCGACGCTGGGCGGCATGAACGGCTGGCGGCAGATGCTTCTTTTTTCGGGCCCGTGGTTTTTGCTTTGCGCCTGGTGGGCGGGGATGGAGCGACGGCGCTCCTGGGTCGGCGTGGCTTGGACGGTGCTGGTGCTCGGGTTGATCCTGGTCGGGTGGGGCGCGCAGATGAGAATTGGGAACACCTTTGAGCTGAACGGCCTCTACAATCACGGCAACACCTCGTTTTTCGCCACCTTCCTTTACCAAAATCAGGCCGCAGCCTGGTATTCCCTGCTGTTCGCGCTGGCGGTCGGCATGGCGCTCTGGCACTGGGAACGGGCGGTGGCCGGGCGGGCGAACAAGGGCGGGCCGCATTTCCTAGCCTCGGGGTTCGCGGTGATGATTGCGCTGGGAATGGTGTTTACGCTGAGTTTCGGGGGCATGGTCACGCTGGCGGTACTGTTGCTGGTGTGCACGCCGGTGGCGGTGTTGTGGGACTGGATCCGGCACGGCGTGGAGAAAAATTTGGTGATCGGTCTCGGCGTGTCGGCAATGCTGCTGGCGGTGGTGGCGGGCGTGTTTGTCACCACCTCGGACTTGCAGGAGGTGGAGCAAAAATTGCGGAGGAAATTCGATTTGGCGCATAAACAAAGCCTCGACGACCGGGCGCCTTTGCGCCGGGCCACTTGGTCGCTGATCACTTACCGCGACAATGACTACCTGCTCTACGGCTACGGCGCTGGCTCTTATCGCTGGCTCTCACCGGGATTCCTCCGCCAGCAACCGGAGTTTCGCAATAAGCAGGGGAAACTGACCCACCGCACCAACTACGCGCATTGCGACTGGCTGCAAATGATCGCCGAATGGGGCGTTTTGGGCTTCGGGCTGGTGGCGCTGGGATTGCTCTGGACGGTCTGGCGTTTCCTTCGTGCCTGGCGGCGCTGGACTCCGGTGGTCTTCATGTTCCTGGCCGGCGCACTGCTCTTCATGGCCCACGCCTGGATGGAGTTTCTCATTTACAGCCCGCCGCTCTTGGGCCTCTTTTTCTTCATCGTGCTCGCCGCCTACCGGATCGGACTGAAAGCCCCTAGCTCCTAGTTACTAGCGACTCGCTTTAACACCAAGGCGCAAGGGAAACAGCAAGGCACGCAAAGGAAATCCTTCAAAAAAACATCCGCGTTTATCCGTGTTCATCTGTGGTTCAAAAACTCACGCAGAGGCGCAGAGGCGCGGAGGAAGGAGACAGAGGTCAGGGGACGGAGATCGGAGGTCAGAAAGCGGATTTTCTTTCACATCGAGCAAACCATGAAGGCCATGAAATATTAGAGAATGGGGAGTGGTGAATGGGGAAGAGGGAGAATTCAGCAGGCATATTCTAAACTTTGAAATTTCCTCCGTACCCTCTGTGTCCTCTGTGGTTCAAAATACCATCGCCTATCGCCTAAATTCCTATCGCCTCCTTTCTTAGACAATTCATAATTCATAATTTTTAATTCTTAATTCAACCTATCGCCTATTCCTAGTTCCTAATTTTTTCTTCCCCATGGATTTTCTGCGCACCCTTTCGCTTTTGGAGGCACGTTTTGCGGCTCAGGGTGTTGCCTATGCGCTGATCGGAGGTTTTGCGATGGCGTTGCGCGGGGTGCAGCGAATGACGGCGGATTTGGACTTTTTGGTGATGTTGGAGGACTTGCTCCAGGCGGAAGCGATTTTTGCGGAGCTGGGTTATCGGCGGGTTTTTCACTCGGAAAACGTGTCCCACTACGCAGGGGAAAATGCGGAATTGGGCCGAGTGGACGTTTTGCACGCGTTTCGCGGCCCCTCGCTGGGGATGCTGCAGCGGGCTGAATTGCTGCCAGTGACCCCGGAGGTGAGTGTCCGGGTGGCGCAGGTGGAGGATTTGATCGGGTTGAAGGTGCAGGCGTTGTCCAACAATCCCGCCCGGGCGCTGGGCGACTGGCACGATGTTTACATGTTGGTGCAGGCGGCAGGCGCGACGGACCAATCGCTGGATTGGGATTTGCTGGGCGAATACCTCGACTTGTTCGGGCAGGAAGCCCGATTGGGCGAACTGCGTGCGCTTTACGACGGAAAGGAGTCCTGAGCAATGGCCCGGTTGACGGAAACAGAAAAACAGCAACTGCTGGACGCCACCCGCCGGAAAGGGCCCTCCGCGCCAAGGAAATTGCTGTCGATGCCAGAATACCTCCGCTTCCTCCGCGCTGGTGCCCGCTGTTTTCCGCCGCGCCGCCAGCCATGGCGCGAAGGCAATCAGTGGAAACTTTGACCGGAAGACGGAAAAAATAAGCGAGAGGCGACAGGCAAGAGGCGCTAGGTAAAAGGGTTCAGAATTTTGAACCACAGAGAACGCAGAGAGCACAGAGGAAAGAGGGAAGACAGATTCTCTTTTAATACTAAGTCCGCAAAGGAAATTCTTCGACAAAACATCCGTGCTAATCCGTGTCATCTGTGGTTCAAAAACTCACGCAGAGGCGCAGAGACGCGGAGGAAGGAGGCA
>CALNBE010000148.1 GCA_937874455.1 uncultured Opitutia bacterium
ATGCCGTCCGGGACATCGCGCCGGACAAGGATGCGGATGGGAATGTGACGAGCGGCGACGCAGTGTTGTTGCGATCGGCAAACTGTTTGGTGCGCGCCCACGGCGGGAAAAAAGTGGCGGTGCTGGGCGGGAGAAATTTGGTGATCGTGGACACCCCGGAAGCCCTACTGGTAATGGACGCTGCCGAGGCCCAAGGCGTGAAAGAGCTAGTGGCTAGGAGCTAGGGGAATTAGGCGATAGGCGATAGCCTTCTGACCTCCGATCTCGGCTTTCGACTTCCGACCTCTGTCCGCTGTCTTTTTCCTCCGCGTCTCTGCGCCTCTGCGTGAGTTTTTTGAACCACAGATGGACACGAAGAGACACGAATGTTTTCCCTTGGCGTGCTTGGTGTTTTCCTTGTGCCTTGGTGTTAAAGCGAGTCGCTAGGAGCTAGCTCTCGCATGATAAATGCTGTGTTAAATAAGATTGAAATGAGGCATTCTTACTTAAGATAGTCTTTAACAAGGCGGCAGTTTGGCTGTTAAATGAAGCAGGCGTTTAACATGGATGCGAGTAAGAGTTTTTCTGGAGTAACAGATTTTCGTGCAGGAAGTTATGTTCGGCAGCCTACGGGCTATCGTGCGTTTATTCCGGCATCATTGCCTCCGGATCCTTCGGTTCGGGTTTTGGGCGAAATGGCTGATGTTTTTCTTGCGAGGAATTATTGAAGTCAGCTCTCAGGCAACTGAAACCGCCCGATCAATCCTGTTGATGCGGGAAGCGCATCGGGAGGCGGTGACTGCTCAGCTTGCGCGGTCAGCAGCTAACGGACATCGGATGTTGGAACACCTTTATCTTCATCCTGCAGTGTCGGTTTCGAGCGTGAAGGATCTGCTTGGTATCACTTACCCGGCTGCAAGCAACCTTGTTAAAAAATTTGTCGAGTTGGGTATTTTGCGGGAAATTACCGGGCATCGCCGCAATCGACTGTTTCGCTACGAGCCTTATATCCGCCTTTTCAATGAGGCGTAGGAATGGCTGGGCGAGGGAAGGCTTAGTTTTCAGTGTTCAGAAAGTCGCTCCGATCTCCGTCCTCCGCGTCTCCGCGTCTCTGCGTGAGTTTTTGAACCACGAATGGACACGAAGAGACACGAATGTTTTTTGAAGAAATTCCTTTGCGGGCGAGGGGAGAGGCTAGTTCCTAGCCCATCGCCCATCGTCTAATTCCCTCCGCCTTCCGGCTTGCTTGATGGATCGATCGGGGTACTGTTAAACGCATGAATACGGTTACTGTTTCGCCCAAGTTTCAGGTGGTCATTCCGCAAAAGGTGCGGGAGGAAATGGGCTTGCGCAGCGGAGAAAAGGCCCGGGTACTGGCGTTTCGCAATCGGATCGAGATCATTCCGGTGCGAGATGTGCGGGCGTTGCGGGGGTATCTCAAGGGCATGGACACGACGCTGGTGCGGGAGCCGGAGCGGGTATGAACGTGGTCGATTCCTCGGCGTGGCTGGCGTATTTTGCCGGAGAGGAAACGGCGGATTTCTTTGCGGCGGCGATTGAGGATGCGGAGTTGCTGGTGGTGCCGGCCATTTGCCTCTACGAAGTTTTCAAAGTGATTTTGCGGGAGCGCGGCGAGGATGATGCTTTGCTGGCAGTGGCGACCATGCAGGCGGGCCGGGTGGTGGATTTGGACGCGTCGCTGGCCTTGGAGGCGGCGGCGGTGGGATTGGAGGAAGGTTTGGCACTGGCGGACTCGGTGATCTATGCAATCGCCCGAAAATACCAAGCCACCCTGTGGACTCAGGACGCGCATTTTGCCGGGAAACCGGGAGTGCAATACCGGGCGAAAGCGAGGAACTAGGCGATGGGTCGAATTATGAATTAAGAATTAAAAATGATGAATTGTTTCGAGCCGTGTGAGATGCGCTAGAAAATAGGCGATGGGCGATAGGGATTTTGAACCACAGAGGACACAGAGAGCACGGAGGAAAGAGGAGGATAGGATAAAGGCGATAGGCGATGGGCGATAGCCTTCTGACCTCCGATCTCGGCTTTCGACTTCCGACCTCTGTCCTCTGTCTTTTTCCTCTGCGCCTCTGCGTGAGTTTTTTGAACCACGAATGGACACGAAGAGACACGAATGTTTTGTTGAAGAATTTCCTTTGGGTGCGAGGGGAGGCTAGGAGCTAGTTAAGGAGTCGTTGCAAAACGACACACCCGCAAAGGAAAAGAACTCATTTCTACCTTTTCCTTTGGGAAAAACAGGGAAAACAGGCGTGAATTGCCCAGCCTCTTGACCGATTCACGAGCGTTCAAGAGTTTTGCAACGCTTCCTTAA
>CALNBE010000149.1 GCA_937874455.1 uncultured Opitutia bacterium
TCCTGAATCAGCCGCTCAAAGTTGCCGGGGAAAAGCGCGTCCGCCAGCAAACCGCGAATCAACACACTCGCGCCGTTGATCACGGGGTTTTCCACGCTGGCGACAAGATAGCTATCCAAAAAACCATCAGGACTGCTGTCCCACGGGGAAACTGGAATGGCGGAGGAATTCACGATCATAGGCGACAAGGGAAATGCGCGCCCGTTCCCTCTCTGCACAAAAAACGGCCCGGAGGAAATCCGGGCCGTTGAAGGGAAAACGCTGTTTTTACGCCGCGCTTATTTGTCGTCGGTCTTCACCACGACTTCCGGCTTGGGCGCGTCGGGTTGCTCCGCGCCGACTGGCGGGACCAGCGGCCATTCGCGTTTGGCGAGCAGTTCGTAGCGGGCATAGTTTTCCGCGGCTTGGAAACGGGCCTCGTTCAGCAGTTCCTTGGCCATTTCCGGATTCATGCGTTCCAGCGCCTTGAAGCGGGTTTCGAGGCGCATGAATTCGGCCACGTCCACGGAGGGCTTGGGCGAGTCGAGCTTGAGCGGATTCTTTCCTTCCGCCGCCAGCATCGGGTTGAAGCGGACCAGCGGCCAGTAACCGGTTTTCACCGCCAGCTCCTGGTGAGCCAGCCCCTGCCCGAGGTCGTAGCCATGCGCCACGCACGGGCTGTAGGCGATGATCAGCGCGGGGCCGTCGTAGGCTTCCGCCTCCTTCAGCGCGTTGAAGAACTGGTTGTCGCGGGCACCGATGGCCACCCGAGCCACGTAGATATTGCCATACTGCATGGCGATGTGGGCAAGGTCCTTTTTCGGCGCGCGTTTGCCGGAGGCGGCAAACTTGGCGATCGCTCCGGTCGGAGTGGACTTGGAAGCCTGCCCGCCGGTGTTGGAGTAAACCTCGGTGTCGAGCACCAGGATTTTCACGTTCGCGCCCGTAGCCAACACGTGGTCCACGCCGCCGTAACCGATGTCGTAGGCCCAGCCGTCACCGCCGATGATCCAGACAGATTTCTTGACGAGGAAATTGCTGTAGCGGATCAAACGTCGGGCATCCGGGCTGTCGATCTGGCCGAGTTTGTGACGCAGGTCGGCGATGCGTTCACGCTGTTCCGCAATGCTCTTTTCGTCCTTCTGCTCGTTGCCAAGGATGGCGGTCACGATTTCCTCGCCGACTTGGTCCTGCAGGGAGCGGAGCAATTCCTCCGCGATCTTGGTCTGCTCGTCCACCGCCAGACGCATGCCGAAGCCGAACTCGGCGTTGTCCTCGAAAAGCGAATTCGCCCAAGCCGGACCGCGGCCAAAACTGTCGGTCGTGTAAGGCGTGGTGGGCAGATTGCCGCCGTAAATGGAGGAACAGCCGGTGGCGTTGGCCACGTAGAGACGGTCGCCCAGGAGCTGGGTGAGCATCTTGATGTAGGGCGTTTCGCCGCAACCCGCACAGGCACCGGAAAACTCGATGAGCGGCGGCATGAACTGCACGCCTTTCACATCGCTGGTCATGTCGGCGCGCTTTGGATCCGGCAAGCTGAGGAAGAAGTCGAAGTTCTTGCCCTCGGCCTCGCGCAGCGGCGGCTGCTCGGCCATGTCGATGGCCTTGTGGCCGGGGTTGTTCTTGTCCTTGGCCGGACAAACCTGGGAGCACAGGGTGCATCCGGTGCAGTCGTCGGGCGCGACTTGGATGGTGAAGCGGTTGCCGGGGAAATTGCGGGCCTTGAACGCCACCGATTTGAAGGTCTCGGGGGCGTTGGCAATTTCCGCCTCGGGATAATACTTGGAGCGGATGGCGGCATGCGGACACACGGTCACGCACTTGTTGCACTGGATGCAGAGCGAGGAATCCCAGACCGGGATCACGTCCGCCAGGTTGCGCTTTTCATACTTGGTCGTGCCGCTCGGCCAGCCGTCCATCGCCGGGAAGGCGCTGACGGGGAGCAGGTCGCCGTCGCCCGCGATGATTTTCGCGGTGACGTTTTTCACAAAATCGTTCGCGCCCTCGTAGCTGGGCGGCACCACCACATGGGCGTCCGGCTCGATTTGCGCCGGGATTTTCATTTCGCGCAATCCTTCAAGGGAGTTGTCCACCGCCTTGAAGTTTTTCTGCACCACATCGTCCCCCTTGCGGGCGTAGGTCTTTTTGATCGATTTCTTGATCTGCTCGATCGCCTCGTCGCGCGGCAGCACGCCAGAGAGGGCAAAGAAACAGGTCTGCATCACCGTGTTGGTGCGCCCGCCCATGCCGCTTTCCTTCGCGACGTGGGAGGCGTCGATGGTGAAGATTTTCAGTTTCTTCTCGATGGCCATGGTCTGCCATTCCTTCGGGAAGCGCTTCCAAGTTTCCTCCGGGCTGAAGGGCGAGTTGAGCAGCACGGTGGCACCGGGCTTGGCGAACTCCAGCACCCGGTGACGGCCGATGAAGCTGTACTGGCTGCAGGAAACAAAATTCCCTTGCGAGACTAGGTAGGGCGAGTTGATCGGGCGCGGGCCGAAACGCAGGTGGGAGACGGTCAGGGCGCCGGACTTTTTGGAGTCATAGACAAAGTAGCCTTGGGCATAGTTGTCCGTCTGCTCGCCGATGATCTTGATGGAATTTTTGTTCGCCCC
>CALNBE010000150.1 GCA_937874455.1 uncultured Opitutia bacterium
TGAGGGAGAAACCGCCGGTGTAGCAACAGAGATCGAGAAGTTTTTTCTCCCGGCAAAGCGCGGCGAAGCGGGCGCGATTGTCGCGCTGATCGCAGAAGAAACCGGTCTTGTGCCCTTCGGCGAAATCGACCGCGTAGCGAATGTTGTTTTCCTTGATTTTGACCGAACGCACTGGGGCGGCGGGAATCAGGCGCGGGTCGATGCCCTCGATGCGGGCGATGGCCTCGTCCACTTGGATCACCGCATTTTGGGTGCCGAGCAATTCGTGAAGGACGGGTAGCCAGCGCGGCAAGCGCTGGAAGACGGCAAGGCTGGTGACTTCGACGGAAAGTGTGTTGTCGTAGCGGTCAACCACCAGTCCGCCGAGGCCGTCGCCATCGGCGTGGATCACGCGGTAGGCGTTGGTGGCGGCATCGAGTTGGAGCCAGTCGCGGCGAAGGGAAACCGCCTGACGCAGGCGTCGCAGGCAGGTTTCCTCGTCGGCGAAATCGGGGCCGTGGTGGAAGACGCGCAGCCCGACCTTGGCACCGAGGTTGCAGAAACCAGTGCCGAAAGGACGCCCGTCGGTGTCGTAAACGGCGACGATGGAGCCCGCGCGAATCGGGCCGGAGGTGGCGCCGATCATGTTCCGGTAAATGTGCGGGTGGTAGGAGAAATACTTGAGCTGCACCCACGGAGCGGCGCGCAGGGCGGGCGGCACGACCGGGGCGGATTCCGGGCGGAAAGATTCGGAGGCGGAGGAATTCTCGGACATGGGGAAGGCGTCAGCGAAAAGCGGCGCGCTGGCAACAGGGGAATTTTAGGCTTGAGCGCATTTTGGGCGATGTCGTTGCCCGACAAAGCTGGTTGGAGTCGTGTGCGTGGTGATGCGAGGCTGGCGGGGGGCGAGATTTTTTTCGGGTCGGGAGAAAGAGTCGGAGAAACTAGGGAGCAGAAAAGTGCCTGCCGTTTCTTAGCTAGTTTTGGGGAGAGGAACCACGAATGGACACCAATGAACACGAATGAAATTTCCTTTGCGTGAGGGTGTTTCCCGGGCGGATTTTGGAGTGCGGCGCGGGGAAAAAAAAGGGGGGGAGTGAACCACGGATGGACACGGATGGACACGGATAGAACCGGAACGGAGCCTGGCACCTTTTAGTTTCCTCGGAGGAATTGGGGACAGTGGCTTCTTCAAGGATACGCGCCCCCGCATCGATAAGGCAAAAGGTGTGACGACGATCCCCGAGATCGAGCCCCAGGGTGAGTGTTGGCAAGGATGAGTTGTT
>CALNBE010000151.1 GCA_937874455.1 uncultured Opitutia bacterium
CCATACTCCTTGATAATAAAAGTGCTTAGGCGTTTTTACTCCTACTTGACAGCTCGCGTTTTGGGTAAAAGTTACCTCCCCGCGCAACGGCACGCGGCTTGCTCTTTTGTAGGCAACTTCGCCGTCACTCCCTCACCTGTTCTTCAAACCAAAAACCTAATGAGACAAACCTTCGCTTCTCCTTCGCCGCTGTATCGTCCCTCGGATGAACACGACAATTGCGGGGTTGGCTTTATCGCCAACATCCAGGGAACACGCTCCCATGACATCGTCGAGCGCGCCATCGAGGGTTTGAAAAATCTCGCCCACCGCGGGGCCATTGACGCCGACGCGGTCACGGGCGACGGCGCGGGAGTGCTCACTCAGATTCCCCACAAGATCATCCAGCAATACCTGGTCGCGAAGAAAAAGTTCGTCCTCAACGATTCCGACCTGGCCCTTTGCCAGGTTTTTCTCGCCAAAGACGACGAGTATCAGGCCTCCCACGGCCGCCGCATCATCGAAGACGCGATCAAGCGCGAGGGGCTGGCTTTCCTTTGCTGGCGCGAGGTCCCGGTCGATCCGTCCTGCCTCGGCAAAAAGGCCGAGATGACCCGTCCGCTGGTGCTGCAGGCGATCCTCGCCCGCAAGAGTTCCATTGAGGAGCAAATCGACGACGACGAGTTTGAGCGCCGCTGCTTCCTCGCCATGAAGTGCGCCGAGGCGCGCGCCGCCGCCGAGCATGTCACCCAATTTTACATCTGCTCCTTTTCCTCCCGCACCGTCACCTACAAGGGCCTGTTCAACGCGCCCCAGGTGCGTCGGTTTTTCCTCGACCTGAAAAACCCCGACTTCGACTCGGCCTTCGCCATCTTCCACCAGCGCTTCGCCACCAACACCACGCCCGACTGGTCCAAGGCCCACCCGTTCCGTTGCATCGCCCACAACGGCGAAATCAACACCATCCGCGGCAACCGCAACATGATGCACGCCCGCGAAATGTCCGATGTCGCCGGGCTCTGGGGCGAGCGTTTCACCGACCTGCGCCCGATCGTCCAGCCGGAGATGTCCGACTCGGCCAGCTTCGACAACGTCTTCCAGCTCCTCACCGTCTCCGGCCGCGAGAGCACCATCGCCGCCTCCATGATGGTGCCGCTGGCCTGGGAAAACGACCCCGAGCTGCCCGCCGCTGTTCGCAACTTCTACCACTACCAGTCCCTCGTGATGGAGCCTTGGGACGGTCCCGCCGCGGTGGTCTTCACCGACGGGCGCTACCTCGGCGCGACACTTGACCGCAACGGGCTGCGTCCGCTCCGCTACAAAATTTTTGAGGACGGCCACATCATCGGCGCCTCCGAAGCCGGCCTGATCGCCGAATGGGGTTCCCCGGTCGTCAAGACGGGCAAGCTCGGACCGGGCGTGATGATCGCCATCGACCTCCACGAACACCGCTTCCTCGACGACGAAGAGGTCAAGGGAATGCTGGGCCGCCGCCGCGACTACGGCGCTTTCCTCCGCGACTCCATTCACGATCTCCACCAACTGGCGGAGAAAAACCACCGGCCGGCCGCCGAAGCCGCTCCGGCCGCCCCGCTGGTTTCGCAGGAACTCGTTTTCGGCTACGACACCGAGGAGCGCGCCCTCATCCTCACCCCGATGGCCGCCACCGGGCAGGAGGGCATCGGCTCCATGGGCGACGACACGCCGTTGGCAGTTTTCTCCCGCCGTCCACGCCTGCTCTACACTTACTTCAAGCAGCTCTTCGCCCAGGTCACCAACCCGCCGATCGACCCGATCCGCGAGAGCTTGGTGATGTCGCTCACCAACTTCATCGGCGGACGCATCGGCATCTACGAAACGATGCAGGACAAGCGCACTTTCCTCCAAGTCAGCACCCCCGTGCTGCTGGAGGAGGAATTCGCCGAAATGACCGCCGGTGATTATTTTCCCGGAAAAATCCTCCGGCTCGACGCCACCTTCACCGTGGCCCAAGGCACCGGCGCACTTGAAAAACAATTGCTCGCCCTCGCCGCCCAGGCGGTGGAAGCGGTGCAGAATCAGGGCACCCGCGTCATCGTGCTCTCCGATCGCGCCATTTCCCGCCAGCAGGCACCCGTGCCCATGCTCCTCGCCATCGGCACCGTCCATCAGGCCCTGGTGCGCGCCGGTTTGCGGTTGCGCTGCGGCATTATCGCCGAGACTGGCGAGGCCCGCGACGTGCACCAAATTGCCTGTCTGCTCAGTTACGGCGCCACCGCGGTTTTCCCCTGGCTCGCCTACCGGGTGCTGCGCGACCTGCAAACGCAAGGGGGAATCGATGCCGCGTTGGAGGAAAAGAAAATTTTCGCCAACTACCGCAAGGCGCTCGGCAAGGGTCTGCTCAAGATCATGTCCAAAATGGGCATCAGCTCCCTCGCCAGCTACCAGGGTGCCCAGGTCTTCGAAGCGCTGGGCGTCGGGCAACGGGTGATCGACGACTGCTTCACCAACACGCCCTCGCCCATCGGCGGTATCGGCTACAAGGACATCGCCATCGAAACTTTGCGCCGCCACGAACGGGCGTTTCCCGCCGACGAAAACATTGTCCCCGAGCTGCACAACGAGGGCTACTACCTCGTCAACAAAAAGGGCGATGCCGAACACCACGGCTGGAATCCCAAGGTGGTCGGCGCGATGAACAAAATCATCCGCGGCAACGGCACCCAGGAATCCTACCAAGACTGGAAAACCGCCGCCAACGAGCACACGCCCGCCACCATCAAGGACCTGCTCCGCTTCAAGTTCGCCGAACAAGCGTTGCCAATTGAAGAGGTCGAGCCGATCGAGGCCATCCGCCGCCGCTTCACCACCGCCGGGATGTCCCTCGGAGCCATTTCCCCCGAGGCCCACGAATGCCTCGCCATCGCCATGAACCGCATCGGCGGCAAGTCCAACTGCGGCGAGGGCGGTGAGGATCCGCGCCGCTACCTGCCGCTGGAAAACGGCGACAACGCCAACTCCGCCATCAAGCAGGTTGCCTCGGGCCGCTTCGGCGTCACCGCCGAATACCTCGCTTCCGCGCAGGAAATCGAAATCAAAATCGCCCAAGGTGCCAAGCCGGGCGAGGGCGGACAACTCCCGGCCCACAAGGTCTCCGAACTGATCGCCCGCCTCCGCTACAGCGTTCCAGGCGTCACCCTCATTTCCCCGCCGCCGCACCACGACATCTATTCCATCGAAGACTTGGCCCAGCTGATCTTCGACATCAAGTGCGTCAACCCCCGCGCCAAGGTTTGCGTCAAACTGGTTTCCTGCTCCGGCGTCGGCACCGTCGCCGCCGGGGTCGCCAAAGCCTACGCCGACGTGATCCTGATCTCCGGACACGACGGCGGCACCGGAGCCTCACCGCTTTCCTCGGTAAAAAACGCGGGCTCCGCTTGGGAAATCGGCCTCGCCGAGGCCCATCAGGTTTTGATGATGAATGATCTTCGCAACCGCGTCACCCTCCGCACCGACGGCGGGATGAAGACCGGACGCGACATCGTGATCGCCGCGCTGCTGGGCGCGGAGGAATTTAACTTCGGCACTGCCGCCCTCATCGCCGCCGGCTGCGCCATGTTCCGCGTCTGCCACCTCAACACCTGCCCGGTGGGCGTCGCCACGCAAAAGGAAAACCTGCGCGCCAAGTTCCGCGGCAAGCCGGAAAACCTGATCAACTTCTTCAACGCCGTCTCCGAGGACGTGCGCCGCCTCCTCGCCAAGCTCGGTTTCCACCGCCTCGACGAAGTGATTGGCCGCACCGACCTGCTCCAGGCGGTGGTCGATGCCGACAACCCGAAGACGCTTTCGCTCAACCTCGACGGGCTGCTCTTCAATCCCGATCCGGCCAACGACGCCTCGCGCATCCACACCCGCGAACGCAACGACTCGCCCGGCCACGAGCAGTCCATCGACGACGTCATCCTCCAGGTGGCGCGCAACACCATTGTCCAAAAGGCTCACCCGTTCAAGGCCGCCTACCCGATCCGCAACATCCACCGCAACGTGGGCACGCGCCTCGCGGGGGAAATCGCCTACATCCACGGCAACCGCGGCCTGCCGCCCAACCTGCTCGACCTGCAATTCACCGGCAGCGCGGGGCAAAGCTTCGGCACCTTCTGCGTCCAGGGCATGCGTCTGCGCCTCGTCGGCGAGGCCAACGACTACGTCGGCAAAGGGATGACCGCGGGGGAAATCATCATCCGCCCCGATCCCTCCGCCAGCTTCGCCTGGCATGAAAACATCATCATGGGCAACACCTGCCTCTACGGCGCCACCGGCGGACAACTCTTCGCCGCGGGCCGTGCGGGCGAACGCTTCGGCGTCCGCAACAGCGGCGCCGTCGCCGTCGTCGAGGGCGTGGGCGACCACGGTTGCGAATACATGACCGGCGGCACCATCGTGGTGCTGGGCCGCACCGGAAGAAATTTCGCCGCCGGCATGTCGGGCGGGCTGGCCTTCGTTTACGACGCCGACAATTCCTTTGCTCGCCGGCACAACGACGAGATGACCGCGCTCGAACGCCTCGACCACAACGAGGAAATCGACTCCCTCAAGCGCCTCATCCAAAAGCACGCCGAACTCACCGACAGCCCCCACGCCCACGCCATCCTCGGCGACTGGGACAACGCCGCCGCCCGCTTCTGGCGCGTCGTTCCCCACCCCGCCACCGACGCCCCCGTCAAGGCCGTCTTCAACTACCAGGC
>CALNBE010000152.1 GCA_937874455.1 uncultured Opitutia bacterium
CGACGTCGGTGGCCGTGACCAGGTAGGCGCCGCGCAGCCGGACCTCGCGGCCGGTGAGCCAGGAGAGGCGACGGCAAAATTCCTCGGCGTCCTGATAGGAAACGGAATCGACGGGGAGGGTGTCGCCGGGGGTGGCGCTGGGGTTGTTGTTTTCCATGATGACCGCGTAGAGGACTTGGGGGATTTCGGAGGTGGTCAAGCGGAGGGTGGAGGAATGGGGCAGGGGTTTGAGGAGGGCGAGAAAGCGGTCTTGGACCAGTTTGATGTCGCGGGATTTAAAGCTGATGTACTGGAGTTTGGTGTAGGTGTCGCCACCGACCAAGTTGCTGTCGGGAAATTTGGCGCGAAGCTGGGCGGCTTGTTGCTGAAGGAGCAGGGCTTGGTTGCCGGCCTCGGTGCCTTTGCCGTCGCGGATAAGCTGGTCGAGCTGGGCGAGTCCGGTTGCGAGTTTAGCGAGCACGGGGGCGGAGAGGGCGGCGTTGCGTTTTTGGAGAAGGGCCTCGGCATTTTCCTTGGTGGAGTAGCGGCTGTAAGGGAATTTTTTCTGCAAGTCGGCGTAATGGGCAAGGGCTTGGGTGAAGAGCTGATCGCTGTCGTCGATGTTACCTTGTTTGGCGAGGGCAAATGCCTGATCGAACTGGAGGGTGATTTTGTCGTAATCGACAGCGGAGCGGGCGGTGTCGGCAGCGGCCTGAAGGTCGCCGAGGCGGGCGTATTCGACTGGCAGAACGCCGAGATAGGTTTCGCGGAGGGTTTTTTCTCCGAGGTAGGCGGTCTGGTATTTTTGCGCGGCCTCGGCCCATTCCCGTTTTTCCATGTGGGCATTGGCCTCTTGTTCGAGGCGGCTGACGTCGATTTGGATGGGGCGGGCGTGCATGAGTTTGACCTGGCGGTCGAGGTAGGCGATGCGGCCAAAGTCCTTTTTCTTGGAGAGCTGGCATTCGGTGCCGATGCGCTGTTCGAGGGCGACGGCTTCGGCGTAGCGTTTTCCGGCCTCGGAGAAATTGTTGGCGGCCAAGGCCTGGTCTGCCTGTTGTTCGAGGGCGCGGCTTTGAGCGCGAAATTCCTCGGCCTTGAGGGTTTGCCAACGGGTGCGGATGCTGTCGAGGGTGGGGTCGAACTGGTTGTTGGCGCGCAGGGCGTACTGTTCGCGCAGGCGGAGGGCGTTTTCGAGCAGCGCGAGGTCCTCGGGGTCGAGTTTTTCTTTGAATTGGAGGAGGTTGGAGAAGGTTTCCCATTCGTCCTGACTGCGGCGTCGCAGGTCATCGATTTCGGCTTGTACCTCGCGGGGCGGCTTTTCGTCGGTGCCGCTTTTTTTGGGGCCGAGCAAGGTAATCAGATAGGCGCCCCCGAGGGCGGCGCAGCAGGCGAGGAGGATAAGAAAGGCTTGCAGGATTTTCCCGGAGGTTGCGGAGAAAGAACGGTGGCGCATGAGGCGGAAAGGGTGAAACGAGAAGCGGGAAGATTTGTTTGCTTGGACAGGCGCGGGAAATTGCTCATTAGGACGCCTCTTACAACACGGAAAAGTGCTTCGTCAAATTGCCATTCTCGGGCCGGGACTGCTCGGCGCCTCCATCATGCAGGCGGCGCGGGCGCGCGGGCAGGCGGCGCGGCTTACTGCTTGGTCGCGGAGCGAGCGGACGCGTGCGCAGTGCGTGGGGCATCCGTGGTGCGATGCGGTGGTGGAGGATCCGCGGGAATGTGTGCGGGGGGCGGATTTGGTGGTGGCTTGTGTGCCGGTGGACCGGATTGGGCCGTTGCTGGAATTGGTGGCGGGGGATTTGGCGGCGGACGCGGTGGTGACGGATGTCGGAAGCACGAAGGCGGGTGTGTGTGCGGCGGCGGAGCGGGTTTTGCCGGCGGGCCGTTTTGTCGGGTCGCATCCGATGGCGGGCTCGGAGAAATCGGGCCCGGCGCATGCGAGTCCGGAGCTTTTTGCCGGGCGGGTGTGTTTTGTGACGCCCACGGCGGGCAGCGCCGCGGCGGCGGTGGCGCGGGTAGAGCAATTCTGGCAGGCGTTGGGAATGCGGGTGGCAAAGGAAACGCCCGAGACGCACGACCGGATTGTGGCGCGGGTGAGCCATCTCCCGCACGCGGTGGCGGCGGCCTTGTGCGCGCTGCTGGCGACACAACCCACGGCATGGGGAGCGTTTGCCGGGCAGGGTTTGCGGGATACGACCCGGGTGGCGGGCGGGGATCCGGGTCTGTGGCGGGCGATTTTTCAGGAAAATCGGACGGCGGTGCTGGCGGCACTGGCAGATTATCAACAGGTGCTGGAGCAATTGCGGATGGCGCTGGCGGCGGAGGATTTTGGGGCGGTGACTGCGCTGCTGGCGCAGGGGCAGCGTTGGCGGAACCGGTGGGAGGGGGAAAATCCGGCGCCGCGGACGGGTGCGGGCGGGGCATAAAAAAGGCGCCGGAGAAATCCGGCGCCGGTGGTTTCGCGAAGGAAATTTTCAGAAGAACCGGATGGTTTTGGCGCGAGCCTGCTCGGGCATTTCGTGGGCGCAAGGCTGGTTGGTCGGGGCGTCAGGGGCGAGGTCGTTGGGTTGCACCAGATTTTGGGTGAGCAGGTATTGCTCGACCTCCTCGCCGGAGACATCCGCGAGCATGGTGCCGTCGATTTCGACGCAGGGCGAAAGGCGCTGGCCGGATTTTTCCACCATGGCGAGGTAGTTTTCGGGCACGTTGATGATGTCGATGTCCTCGTACTCCAGATTGTATTTGCGCAGAATGGCCCGGACGCCGTTGCTCCAGCCGCAGTGTGGTTTCAGATACGCTTTGATGATCATGATGACGTGAAGGATTGGCGAGCCCGATGGGTATTGCAAATGCCGGCGGCTTTTCGTGGGTGGAATGAGGAGACGGGAATTCGCGAAGCCCGGAGGATGAAGAAAAAATGAGGAAAGCTGCAAGCGCGAAGCGTGCTTATCGGGTTGCGCAACGGCGGCGGGTGCGTCATGCCTTGGAAAAATCCCCTCCCTATGTCACACGCCACCTCATCCAACGGAACCCAAGGAAACTCCAACAACTGGCTGCAAGGGCTGGTGATCGGCATTTGCATCGGCGGCGCATTTATTGGCGGCTGGTTGCTGGCGCGCCAGGAGTTGTCTGTTTTGCCCGGAGCCGCGCCAGCCGGACGGGCGGACACTCCGGCATCGCCGGTTGTGGCGGCGGCTCCGGAAGTGCTTCCGCAGGACGCAGTCCCGGCGAAGGAAACTTTACCGCCGCCCGTCGGACCGAAAGGTCCGCCCGAGGTTTTGGTGTCTGCGGAGGAAAAAGCTTTGGTAGCTCCGGTGGCGGAGGCCGCGCCGGAAGCGGTGTCCGCGCCGCCCGTGGCGGAGGCGGCGGGGTCGCAGAAAAAACCCTTGGAGGAAAACCCGGCGTCCGTTTTGCCGCCGCCCGCCGCCAACATGGCGCAACTGCAGATCGCCACTGTGCCCGATGCCCAGGTTTTTGCCGTGGAGGGTGAGCGGCGGATTTACATCGGCCAGGCGGACGCGGAGGGGAAATTTATGGTGAGCCGCCGGGTCGGTCCGCGGGGCGTGGTTTTTTCCCTCGTGTTCCGGCATCCGGATTATGAGGAGTTGCGCAAAGATGCG
Source organism: uncultured Opitutia bacterium (assembly GCA_937874455.1). Lineage (GTDB taxonomy): Bacteria > Verrucomicrobiota > Verrucomicrobiia > Opitutales > UBA953 > CALNBE01. The sequence goes on from CALNBE010000152.1 coordinate 3,603, forward strand.
GTGCGAATGGAAGGCGGGAAAATCGGCGTTCTAGAGGCGTCGATGAAGGCTGCGCCCGGGGCGTTGACGATTGTGGCCGAGCCGCCCGCCGCCACTGTGTGGGTGAACGGCAAAAAGGAAGGCCAGGGCGTGGTGATCCTGGGTAGCGTGCCCGCCAATGTGAAGCAGCTGGTGGAGGTGAAAATGGGCGGTGAGGAGACGGTCTCGCAGGAAATCGCGGTGGCTCCGCGTCAGGTGGCAACGGTGAAAATTGCGTTGAAGACCGCCAGGCCCGCCGCCGAGGAAAAACCCGCCGGGGGTGCTGGAGACATTTTGTTGCTGGGGCCGGTCTATGCGCTGGCCTCGGAACCGGATGCGCGCGTGCTGGTTGACGGCCGGGTGACGCCCGCGCCCGACGGCTTGCTGCGGGGGATTCCTGCCGGAACCCGGCAGCTGGTGATTGAGCGGGGCGGCGACAATGTTCCGGTCCGCGTGCTGTGGCGGGGCGCGGTCGAGGTGCGGCAGAATGTGGCGACGAGCTTGCGGGAACTGACTGTGGCGGAGGAAACCATGCCGCCGGTTCCGGCAAAGGAAGCGCCCGCCGGGCAGGCCATTTTTTCCATCCAGTTTATCAATTTGAAGGGCGAACCGGCGGTTCCCGACCAGGTGGCGGTTTCCTTTGCCGGCGAGCCGGTGGCGCGGAGGGAAGACGGCACTTGGGCGCTGCCTTTGAAAACTCCGGGAGATGTGCGGGTGGAAGTGCCTGGTTTTGAACCGATTGTTTACAAGGGCATGGAGTATCCGTTGGCGGGAGCTTATCCGATGACCGGCCTGCTGCGTCCGCCGGTGCCGGAGGAAAAAAAGGTTTTGCCGCCGCCCGCTGTGGAGGAAGCGCTGCCAGAACCCGCACCAATTTCCTGGGCGGCCAAGGCGCTGGCGGTGGCCCCGCAGGAAGGGTTTTTTGTCCTGGAGCAGCAGTCGGAACCGCGGCTGGCGGTGGCACAGGAATTGACGATCGCCGTTGGCGAGGGAGAAGGTTTTGCGGTGGAAGTCGTGGACGCCTCGGAAAAGATGGCGGTTTGCAGCGCGCCGGAAAATTCGGAAAAATTGTCGGCGTTGAAAAAGGGGGGCCGGGTGAAAGCCACACTGGTGCGGGCCGCACCCGCGAAGGAAAAACCGTGACGGCGGCCCGTTGGAGCTAGGTTCCCCTGGGGGTAAATTTTCTGTCCGGCTCAGGCCAGCAGATGCCAGCCGAGGGTGACCAGGGCGCAGAGAGTGAAACCGATGCCCAGCGGGAGCAGGGCGGAGAGCGCGGTCCACTTGGCGGAGTGAGTTTCCTTGTAAATCGTGTAAAGCGTGGTGCTGCACGGGTTGTGGCAGAGACTGAAAAGCATCAGGTTGACCGCGGTCAGGGTGGTCCATCCCGCGTGGGTAAGCAGGGTTTTTACGCTTTCCACATCGGTTTCAAAGAGCACTCCGTTCCCGCTGCCCGGCGCGACATGGCCGGTGACCAGCACTGTGAGCATGAGGATGGTGGGGATGACAATTTCGTTGGCGGGGATGGCGATGACGTAGGCCAGCAGGATCACGCCGTTGAGGCCGAAAAACACCGCGACCGGGTCCAGCCCGTGAATCAGCCATTCCGCCAAGCTTTGGTTGTTGATGCTGACATTGGCGACCAGCCAGATAACCGCGCCTGCCGGCATTGCGAACACCATGGCCCGCCAGAGCACGAAGAGCGTCCGGTCAATCAACGACGTGTAGAGCGTGCGAAGAATGTTGGGCGGACGATACGGCGGCAGCTCCAGGCTGAAGGTGGAGGCCTCGACTTTCAGCACTGTGCGGCTGAGGAGCCAGGAGGAAAGAAGCGTCAGCGCGAACCCTAGCAATGCGACTAGGAAAACTGCTCCAGTGGCGACAAATCCCGCAGCCTGTGCGGGCACCAGGGCACCGAGGAAAATGGTGGCAATGAGGATTTGCGTCGGCCAGCGGCCATTGCAAAGGGCAAAATTGTTAGTGATGATCGCAATCAAACGTTCGCGTGGCGAGTCGATGATCCGGGCGGCGATCACCCCCGCGGCGTTGCAACCGTAGCCCATTGCCATGGTGAGGGATTGTTTCCCATGCGCGCCGACGCCGCGGAATAGGCGGTCGAGATTGAAGGCGACGCGGGGCAGGTAGCCGAAATCTTCCAGCATGGTGAAAATCGGGAAGAAAATCGCCATTGGCGGCAGCATCACACTGATCACCCAGACGGTGGAAAGGTACATGCCGTCCACCAGCAACCCGGCCAGCCAGGGCCAGAGGTGGGCGTGGGAAAAATCATGCAGCACCGGATAGAGGTCGCCGACGAGCCATTTGTTGAGCAGACTGCTGGGGTAGTTGGTGCCGACGATGGTGAGCCAGATCACTCCGGCAAAAGCCAGGCCCATGATGGGGAAACCGGTCCATGGCCCAGTGAGCAGAGCGTCGAGTTTTTTTTGAAAATCGAGACGCCGGGAGCTGCCCTGGCGGGCGACGGCGCGGGCGACGATCCGGCCCGATTCGGCGTAAATCGCCTCGGTGAGCCGGTCCTGATAGTTGGGCGGAAGTTTCCAGCGCAAGTGTTCTGCGGTGGCGACGACCGGGGCACCGTCGGCGCGGGATGTTTTTTCCTCTGCGGCATGAGTGGCGGTGGCGGCATGGTCGTTGGACACCTGCCCAATTTCCCCCGAGGCTACCAGCTGGATGACACTGCGGTCGCCTTCCAGCAGCCGGAGTGCGATCCATTCGGGGTGGGCGAGCGAGGGGAATGTCTTTTGCAAACTGTCGGTGACCGCAGTGAGTGACTCGCGCAACC
>CALNBE010000153.1 GCA_937874455.1 uncultured Opitutia bacterium
CGCGGGCGGTGTAGATGGCGGCGGTGAGGCCGGCGCAGCCGGTGCCGAGGATGATGACGTTTTCCATGAAAAGAAGAGGGCGAAAGGTTCGGCGGAAACCTTGTCCAGCGCCGGGGCGCGTTCAAGGGGAAAGCGGAGAAAGCGCGGAGGAAACAGCGCGGCTAATCCGGGGAAGAAAAACTCCCGCCCCGGAGCGGGGAGGGAGTTGGCAAAGGAAACCGGTGCGGCGTCAGGCGAGCAGGTGCGCCTTGCCCTCGTTGACCAGCTTGAGGAGCAGTTCGCCGAAGAGCGTGTTGACCCAGGCGAACCAAGGCCGGGTGAAGTTCTTCGGGTTGTCCTTGTGGAAGCCTTCGTGCATGAAGCCCGTGTCGGCGTCGGTGTCGCGGAGCATTTTGATGCACTTGGCGATTTCGGCGTCGTCGGTGGAAGTCATGGCGCGCAGGATGATGCTCATCGGCCAGATGAAATCGAGGCCGACGTGCGGCCCGCCGATTCCCTCCGCGGCTTTTCCCTTGAAGAAATAAGGGTTGTCGAGGCTGAGGATGAGCTTGCGGGTGTTGAGATAAATCGGGTCGTTGGGCTGGCACCAGCCCAGATAGGGCAGGGCGAGCAGGCTGGGGACGTTGGAATCGTCCATCATCAGGTGGTTGCCGTAGCCATCGACCTCGAAGGCGTAAACCTTGCCGTATTTCTTGTGCTCGATGATCCCGTATTCCTTGATGGCGGCCTCAACCTCGTCGGCCAGGTCTTTGCATTTTTTGGCAAAAGCCTTGTCGCCGACCACATCGGTGTAGATCTCGGCGAGTTGGTTGAGCGAAGTGACGGCGAAGCAATTCGACGGGATGAGGAATTGGAAGATGGTGGTGTCGTCGGACGGACGAAATGCCGAGGCGATGAGGCCGACCGGTTTGACCGGGTTGCCCCAACCCTTGTTGGCCATGGTGTCGGTCTGCACCTTGGTTTCGCGTTGGAAGCGGTAGGGCCCGAGGCCGTTTTTCTTCTGCTGCTCGATGAAGGTTTGCAGGATCAGACGGGTGGATTTCTGCCAGACCTCGTCGGAGAAAACGGAGGCGTCGCCGGTGGCTTTCCAGTAGTGGTAGGCGAGGCGGACCGGGTAGCAGAGCGAGTCGATTTCCCATTTGCGCTCGTGCAGTTCCGGTTTCATGGCGGTGTCGTCCTTCATCCAGTGATTGCCCTGCTCGTAGGACTTGGGCCCGTCGTTGAAGGCATTGGCGTAGGGGTCGATGCAGACGCACTTGGCCTGGCGGAAGACCAGACCCTTGACCATGTTTTTCAGCGATTCGTCCTGCTTGAGCAGCGGCAGGTAGGGCCAGACTTGGGCGGCGGAGTCGCGCAGCCAAAGCGCGTGAATGTCGCCGGTGATGACAAAGCTGTCGGGGCGTCCGTCGGGGCCCTTGGCGGTGTGTTTGAGGACGGTGGTGTCGATGGTGCTGGGGAGGCAGTTTTCGAACATCCAGGCCAGCTTGGCGTCCTTGATCTTCGGCTTGGTGGTTTTGATGGTTTCCTCGACCGCCTTGGAAACGAAGCAGCGTTTATCCACCGGCGGACGCTGGCAAACGTAAGCCCCGGAGGAATCTTTGCCCGCGGCGAAAAGGGTTTGGCTGCTCAGGGCGGTGCCGGCGAGCACCAGGCCGCCGGTGGAGAGGAATTGACGACGATTCAGCATAAGAACGAGTGTGTTGGTTGGTTGTTTGGTGGATGTGAGTGTTTGGGAAGGCCGGAGGGGGATTTTCTCCAAGAATTGACACTGGTTAAAAATGGGAAACTGCACGGGGCAATGCTTTTCTGGCAAAACACCGACGGAAGTCTGCTGGGACAGGAAAACGCGTCGGAAGTTTCCGGCGGAGGAAATTTTCCGTGCTTGAGCAACTGGCGGAGTCGGATTGTTGTGGCGGGGATGACTCGTGTGCGCCGAGAGAAATTTGCGGAATTGCCCGAGGCCCTGCTGGATGGGATCCATGATTTTATCGCGGTGGTGCTGACGGAGCAGGGATTGGCGAAAAATACCGCCGCCGCTTACGAGAAGGATCTTTTGCAATTCGGGGAGTTTGTCGCGGCGCAAGGGCGGAGGAATTGGCGGGAAGTGACGCGGGAGGACGTGGAAACGTGGCTGGTCCGGTTGAAGCGCACGATTGCGCACCGGAGCGTGGTGCGAAAGTTGAGCGCGCTGCGCAGTTTCGCCCGGCAACAGGTGATTGCAGGCGCGCGGCGGGACGATTTTACCGCGCTGCTGCGGGAGTCGCTGGAAAGGCGGAGCGCGCCGGAATCGCTGAGCGAGGCGGAGGTGGAGGCGCTGTTAAAAGCCCCGCGCCGCAGCACCCCGCACGGGATGCGCGATTTGGCGATGCTGGAGCTGATGTACGGCAGCGGCCTGCGGGTGTCGGAGTTGTGCGGGCTGATGCTGACCGCGCTCAATCTGGAGGAGGGATTTCTTCGCCTGACCGGCAAAGGAAACAAGGAGCGCCTAGTGCCGCTCGGCTCGAAGGCGGCGGCGGCGTTGCGCGATTATCTGAGCGTGGGGCGGCCGCAGTTGGTGAAAAAAAACACCGGCGGCGCGTTATTTCTGAGCGAGCGGGGAAAAGCCATTTCGCGAAAAACCTTCTGGGTGCATTTGAACAAATATGCAGAGACCTGCATTGGCCGCGCGATACACCCGCACCAGCTCCGGCATTCCTTTGCCACGCATTTGCTGGCGCACGGTGCGGATCTGCGGGCGATCCAGGAAATGCTCGGGCACGCGGACATCTCGACCACGCAGATTTACACCGAGATCAGCGCCCGCCAGCTCAGGGAATTTCACTCCCGGTTCCATCCGCGGAAACATCTCGGGCAGGACGGTTAGACACCGCAGCCAAGGCGGGACATTTTCTTGCCAAAAGGATTTTCTTGGGTTTTTGTCGCGGCGATGAAAAACCTCATAATCTGTTGCTTGGCTTTGTTTTGTGGGACGGTGTGGAGCAGCGCGCAAACCTCGACGCCACCCGAACCACTCAAGTCCGGCTTGCACGACAAGCTTCCGGTGAATGTGAAGTTTGCCAAAAACGCACGGACATTTTTGCGGATGCCTCCGGTGAAAAAAGTGATGGAAACGTACCGCGATCCCGGATTTGGTCCGAACCGTTGGGCCTCGGAATTTAACAAGGGCGATCCGGAAAAATGGATCGATTACGCCGACGGCCTGATGGTGGTTTACATCCCGGATAATTACGATGGCAGCGAGGCGTTCGGGGTATATTTGCACATTTTCCCGACCAGCAGCAGCAAAGGAACCATTTCGGTTCCCAGCGGATACCAAGAGGTTTTGCGGGAGAAAAAAATGATCTTCGTGAGCCCGTATTCAGTCGAAAACGAAAAGCCGGATTTGGAACGGATTGCCCGGGCGCTGGACGCGCTGGCCACGGTTAAGACGCGGGTGAAGGTTGACGAAAAGCGCATCATCGTGGGAGGAACTTCCGGCGGCGGGCACATGGCATTTTTCACGCAGATGTTGTTTCCGGAAATGTTCAAGGGCGCGGTGAGTCACGCGGCGCAAAGCTATTTGCCGGGGCATTTTCCGGGATACGATTTGAACGACTGCAAGAAGGGACCGCGCCGGAGCAAGGTCAAGTGGGCGGTGGTTTCGGGCAACAAGGATTACAACTACAAGGAAATTCAGGACACCAGCAAGGTGTGGAAAAGTAACAACATGCCCTATCGTTTTTTTGATGTGCCGGGCATGGGACACACGGTTGCGCCAGCCAAGGAGTTCAAGGAAATACTGACTTGGATCGAAGACCGCCGGTAAGATGTGTTGGTGAAGGCCGTTGCCCAGTGAGGCGCGCGACCTAGTCAAGCCCCGGAAGAAACGGCTCGTTGGTGGCGGGCGGAGGAATTTCCTTTGCGGAATTTTCTCCCGCGAGCAGGGCGAGCAGGGCGGGTTCGTCGAGGATGGCGATGCCGAGACTTTGGGCCTTGGCCAGCTTGGAGCCGGCCTCCGCGCCCGCGACGACGAAATCTGTTTTGGCGCTGACGCTGCCGGAGACTTTTCCCCCGGCCTGTTCGATTTTCTCCCGCGCCGCATCCCGGCCCAGCGTGGGCAGGGTGCCGGTGAGCACGAAGGTTTTCCCTGCGACGCCCGCGGCGGTGGAGACGGAAGACTGGTCGAAGAAATTGAGACCGGCGGCGCGCAGTGCCTCAATGCGGGCGCGGTGGGCGGGATCGGAAAACCAGGACAAAATGCTTTGGGCGACCACTGCGCCGACGCCGGAAATGAGCGAGATTTCCCCCTTGAGCAACTGGCCGTTTTTCCCCCGCTGCTGTTGGCGGAACTGGCCGTAGTCAGCGGAGGAAATTTGGTCGAGGTCGCGAAAATGCCGGGCCAGATCCTTGGCCGTCTGCATGCCCACGTTGGGAATGCCGAGCGCGTGGATGAGCCGCCAGAGTTCGCGTTGCTTGCTGGCTTCCAGTGCGGCGAGAAGATTGTCAGCGGATTTTTCGGCGAAATTGTCGAGCGCGAGCAATTGTTCGCGGGTGAGTTGGTAGAGCTGTTCCGGAGCGGCAACCAGACCCGCGTCGAACAGGGATTCGGCGACCGCCGGGCCGAGGTTTTCAATATCGAGACACTGCTTGGAGCCGAAGTGGGCCAGGGCGCGGATTTGCTGTTCGCGGGAAGGCGTTTTCAGCCGCCAGGCCGCCTCGCCCGGCGCGCGTTCGGCGTCGAGTCCGAGTTCCTGCAAGCGCAAAGGAAAATCGAAAGGCGCGGCGGTCTCGGGGCGTTTTTCCTTCAGCACCGCGACTACCTGCGGAATGATTTCCCCCGCCTTTTCGACCACGACTGTGTCGCCCTCGCGGATGTCTTTGCGGGCGATCTCGTCGGCGTTGTGCAGGGTGGCGCGGCTGACCGTGGTGCCCGCCAGTTCGACCGGTTCAAGCTCGGCGACTGGGGTGATGGCGCCGGTGCGGCCAATTTGCAGGGTGATGGCGCGGAGCTGGGTCTCGGCCTGCTCGGGCTGAAATTTGTAGGCGATGGCCCAGTGGGGAAATTTGCTGGTGGTGCCGACGCTGTTTTGCGCCGCGAGGGAATCGATTTTGACCACCGCGCCGTCGGTCGGATAGGCGAAATTTTTCCTCCGCGCATCGAGCTGGCGGATGGCTTCCCAGGCGGCCTCGGCTCCGTCGGCGGACTGGAAAAATTCGACCGCGGGCAGTTGCCAGTCGAGCAGTTGCTGATGGAAGGCGGAGAGCGAAGGAAATTGGGCCGGGAGGCATTCGCCGAGACCGTAGAGGACGATTTCCAGTTTGCGGGCGGCGGTTTCGCGCGGGTCGAGCAGCTTGACCGTGCCGGCGGCGAGGTTGCGCGGATTGGCGTAGAGCGGCAGGCCGGCGGCCTCGCGGGCGGCGTTGATGCGGAGGAATTCGGCGTTGGTCAGATAAATTTCGCCGCGGATTTCGATGCGCGCGGGCGTGTTGCCGGAAAGCTGTTGGGGCAGGGCGGCGATGGTGGCGACGTTGCGGGTGATGTCGTCGCCCACCGTGCCGTTGCCGCGAGTGACGGCGCGGACGAAGCGCCCGTGCTCGTAAGTCAGGCTGACGGCGACCCCGTCGATTTTTGGTTCGACGACAAAATGGAGCGGCGCGGCGGCGGGGAGCAGTTTGCGGAGTCGGGTGGTGAAGTCGAAGAATTCGCTTTGCTGGTAAACATTGTCGAGACTGAGCATCGGGGCGCGGTGGGCGGCCTTGGCGAAGCCCTCGGTGCGGTCGTCGCCGGGCGTTTCCGTCACGGAGGAAATTTCCTTTGCCAGCTCGGGATTTTGGGCGAGCAATTCGGCTAGCTCGCGCCGGAGCATGTCGTAGGCGAAGTCGGTGATTTCCGGCTCAGCCTGCCGGTAGTAAAGCTGGTCGTGACGGGCGAGTTCGGCGCGGAGGCGGGCGATTTTCTCGGCGGAGGAATTTTCGGCGGCGCTCATGGCTGGGATGGCGGAGGGGATTTTTTGCGGAAGGAAAATTTAAATTCGAGAATGCGCCGGTAACGCAAGGCGTCGGTGAAATAAAGGGTGCTGGCGAGCGCGGCCCCGACGGAGTCGGCGATCCAGTCGGTGGCGTCGGAAAAACGGCCCGGCGTGAAAGATTGGTGCCATTCGTCGAGGGCGCCGAGGACGGAAGTGAAGAGTGCGGCGCAAAGGAAAGCCAGACGCGGGCGATTGCTGGAACGGAGCAGGGCGCGCTGGATCAGGTTGGCCTGAAGGCCGAAGAAAAGCGCGTGGATGACCTTGTCTTGGAAGGAAAAGCCCAGATCCGGCATCGCGGGGACATTGGCCGACGCGTAATAGACGGAGGCGGCGAGGGCGACAGGCCAGAACCAGGACAGGTGGCGGGAAAGTTTTTTCATGAAAAAGACGAACGGCAATGAACGCCCA
>CALNBE010000154.1 GCA_937874455.1 uncultured Opitutia bacterium
AGTTGTATTACCCTAGCCCACTATGCGATTCTGAGAATACTGTGTTCGACTTGGGTGAGGAGGGTGTTCACTTTTTCGCTAAGACCGGTGAAGTTGATCTGGCTGAACTGCTCGAGTGTCTGGGTGGCGGCGCGCATCACGGTGCCCAGGTTGGTGGAGATGGTGGGGATTTCCTGCAGGGCGTCGTCGTGATTTTGGTTGCGGAGCTGGATGGCCGTTTGGGGGTGGAAATCCAGCTCGACGTAAAGCATGCCGGTGATGAGGGATTGCTGTTGGAGCCGGGCGCGCAGGCCCTTTTCGAGCACCGCTCGGTATTTTTCGCGGCTGGAAAGCTGGGATGCAAAACCTTGGGCGGCGAGGATGCGGTTTTCGATCTCAATGATGACCGGGATGGAGTTGTCATTTTCCGCCTGGCCATGGGCCCGCAGCAGGACGTGGGCGACTTTGCCGATGGTGACGCCCTTGAATTTGACGGGGGAGCCGGTGTCGAGACCGTTCACGGAGTCCTCGAAGAAGCAGATGAACTGGTGCTGGCGTTCGGTGAAAAACCCGGAACCAAAGAGTCCGGTGGCGACGATAAGAAGCAAAGTGCCGCCGAGGACGAAGGCGCCGATCAGGGTGGAGTTTGCGGGTTTGCTCATGGAAGGAATGGTTCGGCGTTGCGGTTGAGGAACTGGCGCACCCGCGGATTGGCGGAGGAAAGGCGCAGTTGGTTGGGATTGCCGATGGCGCCCAAGGTGCGCGTGTCAGTGTCGAGGAAAATGGCGTTGTCGGCGATGGCGAAGATGCTGGCCAGCTCGTGGGTGACGATGACCACGGTGGCGCCGAGGCTGTCGCGGAGCTGCACGATGAGGTCGTCGAGCAACCGGGAGCTGACTGGATCGAGTCCGGCGCTGGGTTCGTCTAAAAAGAGCACCTCGGGATCGAGCGCCATGGCGCGGGCCAGACTGGCGCGTTTGACCATGCCGCCACTGATTTCGGACGGATAAAAATTTTCGAAGCCGGCGAGTCCGACCAGTGCCAGTTTGTAGCGGACGAGGTCGTCGATTTCCGAGGAGGAAAGCGGCGTGTATTCGCGGAGCGGGAGGGCGATGTTTTCGGCGAGGGAAAGGGATGTCCAGAGCGCGCCGCTTTGGTACATGACGCCGAAGTGGCGGAGCATGGCGGTGCGGGACTCGGGTGTGGCGGCGGTGAAATTTTCTCCGTTGAAGAAAATTTCTCCTGCGGCGGGGGACTGGAGCCCGATCAGGTGGCGGAGCAGGGTGCTTTTGCCGCAACCGCTGCCGCCCATGATGACGAAGATCTGGCCGCGGGCGATGTCGAAGGTGAGATCGCGCATCACGATCCGCTCGCCATAGGCCATGGTGAGGTCGCGAACCTGAATGTGGGGCGTGCCGGACATTTTCAGAAGAAGTGAATAGCGTCGAAAAGCACGGCAAAAACTGCGTCGGCGATGACGATCAAGGTGATGCTGAGCACGGCGGCGGAGGTGGTGGCATCGCCAACCGCTTGGGCGCTGCGTCCGCTGATCATGCCGCGGAAACAGCCGGCCCAGGCGATGAGGATGGCAAAGAAAAAGCTTTTGATCAGTCCGGAGGAAAAATTGGGCATGTTGATGGAGCGGATGGTCATATTGTAGTATTGCTCGAAGGAAATGTCCATCGAGGTGACCACGACCATGCCGCCGAGCATGCCGCAAAAATTGGCGTACAGCGTGAGCAGCGGCAGCATGAAAAAGAGGGCGATGACGCGGGGCAGGACGAGGTATTCGACCGGATTGATGCCGAGGACGCGGAAGGCGGCGATTTCCTCCGAGGCCTGCATGCTGCCCAGTTGGGCGGCGTAGGCGGTGGCGGTGCGTCCGCAGAGGATGACGCTGGCCATCAGGACGCCCATTTCCCGCACCATGGCGAGGCCGACGAGGCTGGCGACGTAGATGGTGGCACCGAACTGCTGCATTTGCACTGCGCCGACGTAGGCGAGGATCAGCCCGGTGAGGAAGGAGATCAACGAGACGATGGGCAGGGCATCGGCTCCGCAGCTTTGGATGAGCTGCCAGCATTCGGAAAAGCGGGTGCGGGCTCGCCCGCGGAACAAGTTCCAGAAGGCGAGGGTGATTTCCCCGGTGAAGGAAAGTGCGTTGCCCCAGGAGCGGGCGCTGCGGCGGCCCCATTCTCCGACCCGGTGAAAAAAGGTGACGACGACCGCGGCGTGCTGGGCGTCGGTGGTTCCGGGCCTGGCCAACGCTAGTTCGAGCAGGCGGGCGATTCCTGCTGGGAGGGAGGCCGCGTCAAAGCAAGTTCCGTGCTCTGTGCAAAGTTGGTGAAGCTTGAGCAGGAAGACGGGCAGGCTAGAATCGTAGCGGACGAGTTCACGGCAGTCGAAGGTGAGTTTTTGTGGCGTCGCCGCGAAAGAAATTTCCGCAAACAAGGCATGGGGATCTGTAGGGCTGCCGTGGATGCTCCATTCGCCGGAAATGTCTATCCGAGCGGCTCCCGGCTCATGGGAAACGCTGGGAACTGCTTTTCCCGAAACAGGCTGACGGCGGGTGTTGCGGATAAGGGACACGGGATGTTTGAGGCGGTGGGGACGGGACTGGAGGAACAGGGCAAGTATTCCTCAAGCAAAGGATTGCACAGGAAATGGAGGAATAAATTTATTGCGAGTTTTTTCCCGGCAGCGCAATTCCCGCGCGTGCTTCCTCGTCATGTGTTTATCCCCATGTTTTTGTTCATGTTATTGTTGTTTGGCGGTGTTTGTGCTCCGAGGCTGGCAAAGGATTTGCGGTTGTTTTGCGGGAATCGCTGTCGTGGAGCGATGTGTTGTGAGGAGTTGATTGCCACGCAACAGCTGGGCGATGGCGAATTTCATGAAGGAGAATGGGCAAGGGAAAATTCGGAAATGTAAGGTGTTTTTAATGGGCAGTTTCTCCTTCCGATTGTGGAAAATTTTGAAGGAGGATATGACACCGCCAAGGTGGTTACAGTGGGCCCACGAGCCGGGACATGCTATTTTATTTTGATGAGATGCTGACGCCGCACCAGTCGGAGAGAAGTCATTCTTTACGTGGCTACCAGCTTGGGATTGGAATCTTCTGGCCGCGCTTGTTGGCGGAGGAAGGGACCAACCCAAGCTCTGTAAGGCCTGATGGCATTGGCAGAGAAAATCGTATTGAAAGCCGGGCGCGCTTTGCCGATGCTCGGCGTATTTATGAGCTTCGACATCAAAGGCATTGTTAACAGCCGGCTGGGAGAAAACTACGACCTGCACGAGCAGTATGTGAACCAGACGCTGGTCAAGGTTTTGCGGACAATCGAGTTCGACAAAATTTATGCCCGGGCCGAGGGCTGCTACCTCTACGACCGGGAGGGAAATGACTATTTGGACTTCCTGAGCGGCTATGGTGTTTACGGCATCGGGCGGAACCATCCGGTGCTCAAGCAGACCATTCGCGACGTGATGGAGATGGATTTGCCGAACATGGTGCAGATGGATTGCGCCCTGTTGAGCGGACTGCTCGGCGAGGCGATTTCCCGCGAGACTGGCGGCGATCGCAACGCCTGTTTTTTTGGCAATTCGGGGACCGAGGTAAATGAGGCGGCGATCAAATTTGCCCGAGCCTACACCAAGCGGAACCGGATGATCTCGCTGAAGGGCTCCTATCACGGCTTGAGCTATGGGTCGCTTTCGCTGACGCAGAACAACAATTTTCAATCGGGCTTCGGGCAGTTGCTGCCGGGCGTGGATTACGTGGCGTTGAACGATCTGGACGCGTTGGCGCACGAGTTGAAAAAAGGCGATGTTGCCGGATTCATAATTGAACCGATTCAGGGCAAGGGGGTTCACATGCCCGATCCGGGTTACTATGAAAAGGCGCAGCAACTATGCCGGGATAATGGGACGCTGTTTATTTGCGACGAAGTGCAGACTGGGCTGGGGCGCACCGGAAAAATGTTTGCCTACGAGCACTGGAACCTGGACCCGGACATCGTGACGGTGGCCAAAACCCTCTCGGGCGGCTTCGTGCCGGTCGGCGGCATCATCACCCGCCGCCGCATCTACCAAGGCGTGTTTTCCAGCATGGATCGCTGCGTGGTGCATTCCTCTACCTTTGGGCGGAACAATCTGGCGATGGCCTGCGGGCTGGCGACGTTGCACGTTTTGAAAGAGGAAAAACTCGTGGAAAACAGCGCCCGCCGCGGCGAGCAATTGATGGACGGCATCCGCGAACTGGCCAAGAAGCATGAAATGATCAAGGATGTCCGTGGTAAAGGGTGCATGATTGCCATTGAATTTCAAAAACCCAGCAACCTGCTGCTGCGCGCCGCGTGGAAGATTTTTGACAATGTGGACAAGGGACTTTTCCCCGAAATGATTGTGCATGGCCTGATGAGCAAGGAACGTATTCTGACGCAGGTGGCCGGACATAACATGGACGTAATAAAAATCCTGCCACCCTATACTATTGACGATAAGGAAATCGGACGCTTTCTTAATGGGTTGGACAGGGTTTTGACGGAATGCGGTTCACCATTGGGCCCGATGTGGAAGTTTGGCGCCAATCTGGCCAAGCATGCTTTGGCGGCCAAGAAAGCAAAAGCTGCCAAATAGCCATAGCGTCATGCCCATTTACGCGTGTGAGACGTAAATGGGTGCAAAAAAAACGCCATCGAAAGATGGCGTTTTTTAGCGCGTAGCGGAAGGAGTTATCCCTTCTTAAGTGTATTGTAAACAGAGGGAACTGAGATGCCAAGCAGGCGGGAAATTTCAGTCGGTCCCTTGCCCTCGGCTTTCAGTACCTTGACGCGGGCGGCGATTTCCGGGGTGATGCGCACACGCTTGGTGGCGGACTTCTTGGCGGAACCAGCAATTTCCTGCAAGGTTTTGATCAAATCCTTGGCGCTCTTAAAGCCGAGTTCGACATGCAGATTAGCGAGGCGCTGGCGGTATTCAATCGCCTGCCATTCTTTCTGTGCTTGCTCACGCGCTTTGGCAATGAGGGCGTTTTCGTAGTCGTTGTAAGATGTATATTTTTCGGACATGCTTTTGAGTTTGATTAAGACTTTCTAAAAGTTTGCATTATATAATAAAATGCAACTAGGAAATATGAATAAGAGCGGTTATTTTGAGAGAGGAAATCGAGTGGGTGATGCTGCGTAGGGTATTTTCTTGAGGATGATGGGCAGTCAAAGGGGAGCTTGGTGGTTTGCGTTGAAACATGATTGCAGGTGTGGGCGTTTTCGAAGTCACAGTTCCCGACGCGGAAAATCGAGATAACGATCGGTATGCTTGCAAACATTTGTTTAAATTTAAGTTGTTATTAGATATCGAGTTAAGCTTTTTTAGAAATTTTTTTAAAGATTTGGTTGCTAAAAAGAGAAATTTTCCCACGGTTCACATCGTCCGGATTAGATTTCCCTAGGGGTAGGGAGAATCTGGATAATTATTAAAGGCGGACGAGAAGGGGTTCTCGTCCGCCTTCTATTTTACCAAAGATCAAGGGGTGGTAGTTGTGATCTGTTTCCCTCAATTGGTGGGACACGACGGTTCAGGGAGATTTTTCCGGGGATTGCGGGAAACAAAAAGGCGGTTCCGCGAGGGAACCGCCTGATCGCACTGCCGAAGTGTTGAAGTTATTGCTTTTTGAGCTTTGGGTTTTTGCCGTAGTTGGCCCAGAGTTCGTCGATGGTTTTCCCCGTTTGCTGCTTCCAAAACTCGTCCGTGTACTCTCCTTTGCGCATGGCATTGTCGAGTTTGGTCAGGATGTCGGGTTTGGTGTTTTCTTCGAGCCAGGCGAAGAAACGTCCGGTGACACGGTAGGCATCGGTGTATTTTTGTTTTTCGTTATACTCGGGAACGGCCCAGCCGGATCCCTTGTTGTCCACGCCGAAACGGAAGCGGGCATAGTCGGCCAGCCCCTCCGTAATCCAACCCGGGCGCTCAACGCCGTTTTTGTAGGGATAGGACTGGATGACGTGGGTGAGTTCGTGGGTGACGACATCGATGTCGTTGCCTTTCCGGGTCTTCATCCAATTTGCATTAAAGTAGATGCTCTGGTTGTGAAAATGGGCGTAGGCGGGCACCATACGGCCGCGCACATCGGTTTTTTCCCGAATGTAAAAATTGACCGTTTTGGAGGCCTTGGGATTGAATTTGGCCATGAGCTTGGGATAGACGACGAAGAAGGTGTCGGCCATTTTCTTGGTCACTTCCGGCGGGAAATCGGCGGCTTCGACGGTGACGTTCAATGTCAGGCCGTTGCGTTTGATGGTTTCCTTTTTTGGCTCGGGCGCCTTTTCCTTGGCAGCTTCGGCGGCGGGTGCCTTGTCTTTTTTCTCCTCAGCGGAGAGAGGGAGCGTGGTACCGCAAACGAAGCCGAGGGCCAGCAGGGAGAGGATTAGTTGTTTCATAGTGATTTTTGGTGTGATGAAAGGGGGATGGGTTGGGAATGTTGGGCGGAAAAGCAATTTGGTGAGGGATTATTTGCCTTTTGGCCTCGCGAATTGCGTGGCTGTCTTCTTGAGATAGGCAGGGCCACCAGCCAGCTTGGGTGCCTTTTGCGAGCAGGCCCGGAGCGTATCGATGAAGCAAGTCGTGACCATGTGGCTTTTGACTTCAGGCGGAAAGGCCTCGTCCTGCACATCCGCGATGCGCTTGCAGCCGCGCCGGGTGATGATTTCGGGCGCTACGACCGGCGAAGACACTCGGAGAGAACGGCGAGGAGGGTAATGGGCGCAGGCGAAACATGCTTTTAAGCGAAGGAGATTGGTTGTGTTAGACCAATGGGATCTCGCAAAGTTGCATTCTTTCTCAGGCGAGCGGTTTGCCGGAAAGCGCCTCGGTCAATTCGTCGTGGCGTGCCAGCAGGTCGGCGATTTCGGGCAGCGGCTGATTGTTTCCGCCGACCGCGCCGCGAAACTGGCAAGTGGCAAATGCCTCGGGCCGGAAGGCGGCTTTGGGCGCAAACAGCCGGGAGAAAAATCCCCTGGGGCGGGGCAGTTCCACATGGCAGCGCCAGGGTTTGGGTGTGAGCCGGGCGCGGAAGCATTTTTGCACGCGGCACAAGGTGACATAGCGCGGATCGGCCCGAAGGCGGCGCATCAGGTCGAGTGTGTCGGGCGCGGCGGGATCAAAGGGGTGCGAGGTGCAGAGGTAGCGCAGGCCGGAATGCGTGGCGTAAATGCGGAAGGAAAGTTCGGGCCGTTCGGCCACCAGTTGTTCCAGCAGGGACAGCGCGGTTTTTTCCTCCACGATGGCCTCGGGCCCGGCGGTTTTTCGCGAAGGATCGGCACGGGTGTCCACATCGACAAACAGCATTCGGTAGGCATTGAGTACGGAGGCACCGTAGCTGTTGCGGGTGATGCGGGCGATTTCGATTTCCTCCGCGCCGTCCTGCCAGTTTGCCCGCTCCAACACCGGCTCGACCAGCACGCGTTCCGGGTAGGGGTAGGTGCCGAGAGCGGTTTGCGGCGGAATGCCAGCGGCGGCGTTTTGGGCGCGTTGCTGGGCCAGGGCGCGCGCTTGGACTTCGGCGTCCTGCTGGCTGACTGCCGAGGTGGCGCTGCCCGAGCGGAAAAAGGTTTTTCCTTTGCCGTCACTGGCTCCGGCGATGCGGCTGGCGGTGAAACGCGGAGTGGAGTCCATGGCGCGGCTATTTTCCTTTGCCCAAAATGGTGCCGAGAGTGGCGAGGAAACGGGTGTTTTGCTCGGCGGTGCCGACGGTGACGCGCAAACTGTCCGGCATCCCGTATCCGGCGAGCGGGCGGACGATCACGCCCTGGCGCTGCAATGCGTCGAAAATCTGGGCGGCCTGCGGGACATGGAAGACGATGAAGTTGGCGTGGCTCGGGATGAAGGAGAGGCCGAGCTTGCCAAATCCCTTTTCAAGCTGGCGCAGTCCGGCGGTGTTCACTTCGCGGCTCAACTGCACAAAGGCGGTGTCGTCGAGCGCGGCCACTGCGGCGATTTGGGCGGGAAGGTTGACGTTGAACGGCTGGCGGGTGCGTTGCACCAAGCTGATCAGTTTCGCGTCGCCGTAGAGGTAGCCGACCCGCAGTCCGGCCAGGCCGTAGATTTTGGAAAAAGTGCGGGCACCGACGATTTTCCTCCCCTCGTCGATGAGCGGACGGATGTCGGCGCAGTCCGGGAGAAATTCCGCGTAGGCCTCGTCGAAACACAAGATGACGTGCTCCGGCAGCTCGCGGGCGAATTGCAGAATTTCCTCCGCGGCGTTGATGGTGCCGGTCGGATTGTTCGGGCAGGTGAGGAAGACCAGCTTGGTTTTTTCGGTGATCGCGGCGCGCATGGCCGCGAGATCGTGGGTAAATTTGGGCATCGGCACCGCGACCGGTTTCGCGCCGAAGAGCAGGGCGGCCAGTTTGTAAACGATGAAGGCTTGCTCGCCAAACACCACCTCGTCGCCTGGGCGGAGGAACGCCTGGGCGAGGAGGATCATCGCCTCGTTGGAGCCGTTGCCGACGAGAAACTGGTCGGGGCGGAGGTTCCAGAACGCGGCCAGTTTCTCGCGGATCACGGTGGTGCCGCCGTCGGGGTAAAAATTCACCTCACCGAGCATTCGTGTCACCGCGGCCTGGGCGAGCGGCGATGGGCCGAGAGGATTTTCGTTGGACGCCAGTTTGATGATGGTGTGCGGGTCGAGACCGAATTCGCGGGCCACCGTCTCGATCGGTTTGCCCGGCTCGTAGGTCGGCTGGTTCAGCACCGCCGGATTGACCAAGTCTGCGTAAGCAATTTTTCCCATGATGCGCGAGCTTGCGCCGCGGCCCCCGGCGTGGCAAACACATCCGAAACGCGCTTAAAAAATCCCCAACTCACTTTTTGCATGAAAATCATTCTTACCGGAGCGACCGGTTTTCTGGGTCGCGAAACCGCGCTGGCGGCGGTGCGTCGCGGGCATCAAGTCATCGCCATCGGCGGCTCGCGGATGCCGGAAATTCCCGGCGTTGGCCGGACGCTGCAGGCCGATTTAACCGAGCCGCAGCAGGCGATTGAAACTTTGCTCCTGAATGAGTTTCCCGACGCAATCATCAACTGCGCGGGGGTGCCGACGATGGAGGCTTGCGATGCCGCGCCGGAAAAGGCGGAGAAACTGAACGCCGGGCTGCCGCGTTTTCTCGCCATGATGGCCAACCATCTTTCCGGACGGCTGGTGCATGTTTCCACCGACATGGTGTTCGACGGCGACAAGGGAAATTACGAGCACACCGACAAGCCGATCCCGCTCAATCTCTACGGCCAGACCAAGCTGATGGCCGAGAAGGATGTTTTGCAGTTTGGGAAAAACCACGCGGTGGCCCTGCGCGTCCCGGTGATTAGCGGCAACACTCCGGCGGGCGACAAAAGTCTGCACGAGCGGCTGCTGGTGCAATGGTCGGCGGGGAAAACGACGCCGCTGTTTACCGACGAAATTCGCCAGCCGGTGAGCGCCTCCAACTTGGGCGACGTGCTGGTGGAGCTGTGCGAGCGGAGCAACCTGAGCGGCGTTTACCACTGGGCCGGGGCCGAGGCGCTATCGCGGCACGAGATCGGCGTGCGCATCGCAAAACATTTCGGGCTGGCTCCGGAAAAATTCATCACGCCAACCACCCATGCGGCGGCAGGGGAAAAGGCGGCCCGCCGGGCGCGCGACCTGAGTTTTATCCTGCATCCGCTGCAGGGGAAATTGAAGACGCGGGTGCAGTCCTTCGAGGAAATCCTTTCCGAGATGCAGGTGCCCGCGCAATGCGCCGTCTGGCACGCGGAACAAACCGGGCGCACGGTGGTGCGCCGTCTGGTCAAAGGCGTGGATTTCTAGGCGCAAAGGAAATTTAATTTCTTTCGAGAAAAATTCCTTCCCCGATGCCGATTGTTGCTGCCAACGATGCTGCACCACTTGCCCAGCCGCTCCGCCAGCGCCGCCGTCAACATGGCGGAGGATTTGCTCCTGCTGGAGAATTACGGCGCGGAGGAAAATGCGGCGACCTTCCGGCATTACGGCTGGAGTGAGCCCGCGTTCACCTTCGGGCTGTCGCAATCCTGGCCCGCGGTGCGGCCAACGGTTCCCGCTGATTGTGCCTTGGTGCGCCGGGCCAGCGGCGGCGGCGTGGTGTCGCATTTGCACGACTGGACTTACGCGCTGACCGTTCCCTTTGCACAGTCGCTGTGCCGGGAGCGGGCCACGGTTTCCTACAAGAAAATCCACCAGGCAATTGCCGATGCGCTGACCGTGCAGGGCGTGGCGGCGGCGCTGGTGCCGTGTCCGGGCGAGAGCTGCGACGCGGCGGAAATTCCTCCGCACAAGCCGGGCGTCTGCTTTGTCCTGCCGGAAATCTACGATGTGGTGCGACCGGATGACGGGAGGAAAATCGCGGGCGCGGCGCAAAAACGCAACCGGCACGGATTGCTGGTGCAGGGCAGCATTGCCCGGGAAATGGCACCGGGGCTGGACTGGGTGCTGTTCGAAAAAACCTTCGTCGCGCAACTGGCGGCACTGCTGGGCGCGGAGGAAATGGCGGTGGCGTGGCCGGTGTTCCCGGAGGAAATTCACCGGGAAACTGTGGCGCGTTTTGCCAGCCGGGAGTGGAACGAAAGGCATTGAGCCGCGGAGGAAATTTTTCATGACCACCAAAGCCACCACCGCCCTCGCCGTGAAGACCGCCCTGCGCGGTATCCTGGTCAACGCTTCGCTCGCGGCGGTCAAGATCGTGACCGGCGTTGTGGGGCATTCCTATGCGCTGATCGCCGACGGTATCGAGTCGCTCAACGACATTCTCTCCTCGACCGTGGTGCTGGTGACGCTGAAGTTTTCCGCGCTGCCGCCGGACGAAAACCATCCCTACGGCCACGGCAAGGCAGAGCAGCTCGGCGGGTTGTTTTGCGCCCTGTCGCTCCTCGGCGCGGGGGTGCTGATTGCGGTGCACAGCATCGGGAACTTGTTCGAGCGGCACCATGCGCCGGAATGGTTCACCCTGCCGGTGCTGCTGCTGGTGATCGTGACGAAGGTGGTTTTGTCGCGCTACGTTTTGCAGAAAAGTGAGATCACGGACAGCACCGCGCTCAAGGGTGACGCCTGGCACCACCGGGCCGACGCCATCACCTCCGGTGCGGCGTTTGTCGGCATCACGGCGGCGTTGATTGGTGGTGACGGCTATGAGTGGGCGGATGATGTCGCTGCGCTGACCGGCTGCCTGGTGATTGGCTACAACGGGTTTTCCCTGCTGCGCACTGCGCTGCATGAGAACATGGACGGCGCGCCGCCGGAGGCGTTGCTGGACGAGGTGCGCCGGGTGGCGGCGGCGGTGCCGGAGGTTTTGCTGGTGGAAAAATTGCGGATGAAAAAAATCGGCCTCGGTTATTTCATGGACATTCACATTCAGGTCGATCCTCGGATGAGTGTGGCCGAGGGCCATCGGGTGGCCCACGCGGTCAAGGATCGGTTGCTGCGAGAAGTTCCACAGGTGAACGACGTGGTGACGCACCTTGAGCCGTTTGCGGCGCTTGAAATTAAGGAAGCAAAGGAAAAATGAGCCGGCGGCTGACAGCGCTGGCGCACGCGCTGGCAAAGGAAATTTTGTCTCCCGGCGACCGCGCGGTGGACGCCACGGCGGGCAATGGGAACGACACGCTTTTTCTCGCGGAGTGTGTCGGCGCGGACGGAAAAGTCTGGGCCTTCGACGTGCAGGCGGCCGCGCTGACGGCGACCCATGCGCGCTTGGCGGCGGCGGGTTGCGCGGAGCGGGTGGAGCTGGTGCATGCCGGACACGAAACTTTGGCAACTCATTTGCCCGCGGAGGAAAAAGGCCGGCTGGCGGCGGTGTTTTTCAACCTCGGCTATTTGCCGCACGGCGACCATGCGCTGATCACCCGCGGCGAAACGACCCTGGCGGCATTGCGCATGGTGACAGACTGGATACGTCCCGGCGGACATTTGTCTTTGCTGGTTTACCCCGGTCATCCCGGCGGCGCTGTGGAGGCGCAAATGGTGCGAAAGTGGATCGCGGAGGAAAATGTCCAGTGGGCTTTTTCCTTCCATGGCGAGCCGGAGCAAAACGAACGCCCCTGGCTGGCGGTCGGCCGGTGCATTTAAAACGCTGGGGCAAAAGTGGCGGAAAAGCAGCGGTTAGTGTAGACAAATTGAGCTGATTTAATCTGATTTCCTAAAACGATGGATGTTGCGACCTCCTTTAGATCAAAACGGATAGTTGCGTAACTTGCTGTTAAATAGCGATTTAATTTTTAATGACGCGATTTGATGACAAAAAGAAGCCCGGTCTCGCGTGGAAACCGGGCAACACGCTCAACGGTTACGCCACGGAAGTCACCAACCAGATCAACAGCGCCGATCTCTTCTTTGGCGTGTGGTCTGAACTGATCTACGCCATGTGGGGCGGCATCGAGGTGTTGGCCGATCAGGACGTGAAGACCGGACGCATCGCCGTTTCCGCCTTCCAAGACGTGAACTTCCTCGTGCGCCGCCCCGAGTGCTTCTGCGTTGGCGCTCTCTCCTGATCGCTGGTTTTCACCATTAACCCTCAATCGAATCTCATCATGGCTACGAAAGTAAAACTGCTCCGGGAAATCCTCATCGGCGGGAAGGCGCAAAAGAAAGGTGCCATCGTCGAAGTGGACAACGGCCTTGCTCGCACCCTTGTGCTGCGCAAAGCAGCCGAGGAAGTGCAAGAGGCCAAGGCCGCCGGGACTTCTCCCGCCAAAAATGCGAAGACAGAACCCGTCGAACCGGAAACGCCCGAGGCTGCGAAATAACCTTTCCCTTGGTCTGGCCCGCCGCCCTTGCGTGATTCCATTGCGCGGGGGCGGCTTTTCTTTTTTCCATGTTTGCCGAAAACCTCTCCATCTTCCTCGCCGACTTTGGCGAGCCGATCACCGTCACCCGCGACGATGCGCCCGTTGCCGCGTTCACCGCCATCTTTGATAACCCCGATTTACAGGGGCAGATCGGCGGCATTGAGTGCGACGCCCGCGACCGCTTGCTTGCCTGCACCGAAGCCGATGCTGCCGCCGTCGAACGGGACGACACCATCACCATTCGCGGCGAAACCTACTACGTCGCCGAGAAACATCCCGACGGCACCGGCATGACGACGCTGGTGCTGTCACCAAATCCAGAAACCGATTAACATGCGCGGCACCCATTCCAGCACCGGCAAAGCCATTGAGGGCGTCGAGCACCTCCGGCAGTCCATTGCCGACATTCTCACCACGCCCATCGGCTCGCGTGTGATGCGGCGGGATTACGGCTCGCGACTGTTCGAGCTGATCGCCACGCCGGTGTCACCGGCGTGGCCGACGCGCTCAACAAGTGGGAGCCGCGCGTGCGCATCACCAGCGTCTCCCTGTCCAGCATCACCGCCGGGCGTCCGGTCTTCTCGCTGGCCGGGAAAGTCGCCGCGTCCGGTTCCAACTTTTCCACCACCGTCGCCCTATGAACACCATCGATTTTTCCACACTGCCGGCACCGTCGGTGGTCGAAACCATCAGCTTCGAGGCCATCCTTGCCGCCATGAAGACGGATCTGGTCGCACGCGATCCCGCTTTCACCGCCTTGGTCGAGTCTGATCCCGCGATGAAAATCTTGGAGGTCTGCGCCTACCGCGAAACCTTGCTGCGCCAGCGGGTCAACGATGCGGCCAAGTCAGTCATGCTGGCTTATGCCGTTGGCTCCGATCTCGACCAACTGGCCGCGCTCTACAACGTCGAGCGAAAGGAGATCACCCCGCCGGACAATTCCACCATCCCGCCCACGGCGGCCGTCATGGAGGCGGATGCCGACTTTCGCCGCCGCGTGCTGCTGTCGCTTGATGGCCTTGCCACGGCCGGAGCCAAAAACGCTTACATTTACCATGCGCTCTCTGTCGTTGGAGTGCGCGATGCTGCTGTGGTTGCGCCGCCGATTGAGGGCATCCCTGCGGGCAGGGTGGAGGTTTACATCCTTGCCGATACCGAGACCGGCGCAGTTTCGCCGGTACTGCTGTCAGCGGTGGAAGCCGCGCTTATCAAGGACTACACGATTTCTGCTAGTCTTTATGTTTATCCCGGCCCCGATGCTGCCGTGGTGCTGACCAACGCGCAGGCCGCAGTGGAGAAATACACCGGCGAGAATTTCCGGCTGGGGCGCGACATCACCATGAGCGGCCTTTACGCTGCCTTGCACGCTGCCGGTGTGCAACGTGTCGAGTTGGCCGAGCCATCTGCCACTATCGTCAACGGCCCCGGCGAGTGCGCCCGCTGCACCGGCATCACCGTCACGCTGGCCGGAACTGACGAGTGAGGATCAAGGTTTCTGGGACAGTTTTTCGGCTTTTATGTCGCGAAAGATGGCGAGCAAATAAGAGGCATGGCGAGTATGGTTTTGATAATCAGTACAATTAGGTGAATTTGTGGTGTTCCAAATTTGAAGTGCTGCTGTGATGCCCGTGTCGGCGACGGGATATTCATTACCATTCTTCAAACAGATAACCATGGTTCTTCTCGAATGAGTCTGTGCTATTCGGAAAAACGTTCGGCGACCTATGGTTGCGATCCAGTCATTTTGCTTTCTATGGATTTCTGCGTAATCGAAAACCTCATCGTTGGTAATTTGAATTAAGTTTTGGGGAGGATTGGGCATAGAATTTTTCCTGATGTGAAAGCTATGGGAGATGTCAACTCTCTGGAGATC
>CALNBE010000155.1 GCA_937874455.1 uncultured Opitutia bacterium
GTCTGAGTCTGTCGGTGCTGGAGCGGGTGCTGGCGGAGGAAAAATTCGGCCTGTTTGTCGCCCTCGACTGCGGCACCAATTCGGTGGAGGAAATCCGGCTGCTGCGCCAGCGCGGGCTGGACGTGATCGTGATCGACCATCACCGGGCCAAACAGGTTGAGGATGCCGGGTGCATTCTGGTGAACCCGCATGTTTCCGCGGAGGAAAACGGCGCGACCGCGCTTTGCACTGTCGGGCTGGTTTTCAAGGTTTGCCACGCGCTGCTGAAGCGGCTGCGGGAGCAAAACCACCCGGTGGCGCAGGAAATCATTTTGAAGGAATACCTCGATCTGGTGGCGATGGGCACGATCGCCGACTTGGTGCCGCTGGTGCGGGAAAACCGCATTCTCACCAGCCACGGCCTGCGCCAGTTGCAGCAGACAGCCCGACCGGGTTTGCAGGCGCTGATGGAGGTGAGCGGGATCAAGCCGGGCGGGCCCTTGCACCCGACCGATGTTTCCTTTCGCCTCGGGCCGCGCATCAACGCCAGCGGACGGCTGGCCGATGCAGTGCTGCCGGTGGACATGCTGCTTTCCTCCGACGCCGCCCGCTGTCAGGAAATGGCCGCGCGGCTCAACGACATGAACCGCGAGCGGCAGGACATCGAGCGGCTGGTGAGCGAGGAGGCGATGGCGCAGTTGCAGGCGCAAACGGATTTGGAGCAGCAACGCGGACTGGTGGTTTACGGCGAGTGGCATCCGGGGGTGGTGGGGATTGTCGCGGGGAAACTCAGCCGCCATTTCAACCGGCCGTGCATTGTGCTGGGGCGCGAAGGAAAATGGGCCAAGGGCTCCGGGCGCAGCGTGGCGGGCATCAGTCTGGTGGAGGTGTTGCACCATTGCGACGCGCTGCTGGAATCCTGGGGCGGCCATCCGATGGCGGTGGGCGTGATGCTGGAAGCGGCGCGGGTGGAGGAATTTCGCCGGGCCTTCAATCAGGCGGTGGAAACGGCGTTGCAGGCGGGGGAAATTCCCGAGGAGCCGATTAACATCGCGGCGTGGATCGGCGACATCGACATTTCCGACGAATTTCTCGACCAGGTGGAAATGTTCCAGCCCTTTGGCGAAGGAAATCCCGAGCCGGTTTTCGGCATCTCCGACATCACTTTGCGGGTGGAGCCGATTGTTTTCGGCGAAAACAATTTCCGTTTCCAGATCCTCCTCGATTACCGGAGGAAACTTGGCGTGGTCGCCTGGCGCAAGGCCGACCGCGTGCCGCCGGTGGGCGTGCCGCTCGATTTGGCGGTCAAGCTCGGCTGGAACTACTACAACGGGCGAAAATACCCGCAGGCGGAATTGATCGACTGGCGGCTGGCCAGCGACGACTGAGCGCGGAGGAAAATTTCCTCCGGCACCGAGTTTATCTCGTCGGCGCGAGCGCGCTGAGGACGGCGCGCTCCACCTTGGGCCAAGGAAAATTTCTTTCGTGGCCTCAGAGGTCGCAACGGAAAGTGCGAATGTCAAAAGGCCGCAGCACGAGCCGGGAAAGTTCGGCGGGCGCGGGGGAATTTTCCTCCGGCAACGGACGTTCCAGCAGGTCGGTTTCGCGGAGATTTTTCAGCGGAAGAACCGTTTCCACCGCAGTCTCCACCTGACGCCCCGACCACTCGACGCAGCGCAAAACAAGCCCGCGCCGGTCTTCCGCGACTTTGAGCGCCTCAAGATGCACGCCGGGTCGGGGGAGGGAAATCCAGGAGACGGCTTTTCCTTCGCGCGGCTGGCCGGGCGTGAGCAGCAGCGGCACGTTGAGCGCCAGCGCCTCCTCCGAAACGCCGCCGCGCAAGTGGTCGCCCAAGTGCGGGAACAGGCTGAAAGTGCGCGCGTGCACGCCGCGGTCGGCCTCAGGATCGGGCGCGCTGCCCGCCTTGAGCAGGGTGAGCCGGACACGTCCGCCCAGAGCGTCGCAGCCGAAGGTGCCGTTGTTGAGCAGGGCCACGCCGCAATCGCCCTCGGAGAGGTCGATCCAGCGTTGCACCGGAATTTCGAAACGCGCGGCATCCCAGGAAGTGTTCCGGTGGAGCGGGCGGGTGAGCTGGCCAAACTGGGTTTCGCAGCGGGCGTTTTCGGCGCGCAGGGCCAAGGGAAAGGAAACTTTCAACACCCGGTCGCGTTCCTGCCAGTCGGTGGTGGTGACAAAATCGATCCGGCTGCTCCCGGCGCGCAGGATGATTTTTTGCCGGACCAGTGATTGGCCAAAAGGCCGCTCGAAGGCCAGCACCACGCGCAGCGGCGAAGCTTCCAACAATTCGCCCCGCGCGTTTTCGCGGCCCACCACGATGAAGTCCTCCATCGCCGAACCCTCGATGTCCCAAGCGCTCCAGCGGTTCGGATAGTCGCGGAGCAAATGCAATTGGTTCGCCGGTTCCTGCAGCAGTTCGCGTCCGGTGCGCAGGTCGCGCAGCGAGGCAATTTCCCCGCAGGCGGTGATGTGCAAGGCGACGATCCCGTTGGCCAGCGCCCAGCCGTCGGTGGTTTTTTCCACCTGCACCGGCTGCCAGTCGGCGGGCGGCGCGGAGGAAATTGTCACGGCGGCGCAACCGCCCGCGGGCACCTCGGCCAACGCGGGTTTCCCTTGCCAGTCGATGATTTCGCGGCGCGGGTGGGCGAGGGTGTTGAAGGCCGTGCAGCCGAAATTTCCTTCGACCAGCTTGGCCAGCGCGGAGGAAATCACCGCCTGGCCGATGGCGGTGATCACTTGATAGTCGCGGCGGCTGTCCTGATAAACCCGTCCGATGGAGGAGCCGGGAAGAATGTCGTGAAACTGGTTGAGCAGAATCAGTTTCCAGGCCCTGTCGAGCGCGCGGGCGGTGGGGGAGTTTTCCTTCTCCGGCGCATAGGCATCTACATCCCAGACGGTGCGTTCGGGCCAGGGATCGGCGTCCAGCAATTCCTCGCCGGGGAAAAACGCAGCGCAAATCGCCTCGAAAAATTCCGCGTCGCGCAGCAGCAATTCGCTCCGCCGGTTCATCAATTTGTTGTGGGCTTGGCTGGTGTAGGTGCCGCGGTGCAGCTCCAGATAGAGTTCGCCGACCCAGACCGGCGCCTCTTGTTTCACCGGTTCGATGGTGTCGAAGAAACCGCGCACTGTGCCGAAATCCACCCGCGGCAGGCCCTCGAAATTTTTCCAGCGCCGGATGCGTTCGATCATCTCGATCGTCGGCCCGCCGCCGCCGTCGCCATAGCCATAGGACATGACGACTTCATTGTACGCCGCCTTGGGCTCATAGCGCTTCCACGCGCCCATGGTCTCGGAGACCGAGAGATCGCCATTATAGGTCGTGAAAATCTCCTCGCTGTCATACTTTTGCGCGGTGATCAGCTGCGCCTTGGTCACCGTCCCGTCGATGCCGCGCCAGAAGAAGGTGTCATAGGGATGCCGGTCGGTATCGTTCCAAGAGAGCTTCGAGGTGACGAAATATTCGAGCCCGGATTTCTCCATGATCTGTGGCAGGTTGGCCGAATAGCCAAATGTATCCGGCAGCCACACGGTCTTGGGCGTCACATTGAAATGCTCGATATGGAAGCGCCGCCCGCGCATGATCTGGCGCACCAGCGATTCACCCGAGGCGATATTGACGTCCGGCTCCACCCACATGGCGCCTTCGATCTCGAACTGCCCGGATTTCACCTTCTTGAGCATGCGCTCCCAGATCTCGGGATAATCCTGCTTCAAAAAGTCGAAGAGCACCGACTGGTTGTACATGAAGACAAACTGCGGATACTCCTCCATCAGGTTGAGCACCGTGGCAAAGCTGCGCCCGGTCTTGTCGCGCGTATGCATCACGCGCCAGAGCCAACCAACGTCGAGATGAGTCGAGCCAACCGCCGTGATC
>CALNBE010000156.1 GCA_937874455.1 uncultured Opitutia bacterium
TTTTGCCGCTTCCGGGGCCGGCGATGGCGACGATGGTGGGGGCGGTGGCTTTGATGAGCTCAAGTTGTGCTTCTGAGAATTCCATTCGGGTTCGGTGTTCTGGTTCGGGTTCGGGTTCGGGTGGGCGGGGGAGGGGTTGAACCATCCCGCCCTTGGTTGTCAGGCCGGGCTGAGCATGAGCCAGTCCTTCCGGAGTTTCAAGTCTGGGCTGTGATCGACCAGGATCACTTGGACCAGCCTACCGTCGTAGACGGCTTCGTCGAGGGTCGCGATCAGCTTCGCTTTCGTGGCCGGGGTCATCCGGGAAAGCTCGTCAATGATCAGGATCCGGCTCCCGCCAATGGCCAAGGCGGCCTGGAGCGCGGCCAGCGCGGTGATCTGCTCTGCTCCGCTCATCAGCGGGTAGGGGATGAATACCGTTCCCTCGTAGCGCCCGATTTGTCCCGTGGTGGGGTGCAGGTCCAGTGGGCTCGGCAGTAGCCCCTCGCTGAAGTCCTTGGCCATGTCCACCACCGGGGCGTAAAGCCGGCGGAGCTCGGTCTCCTTCAGGTCGGTCAGGGTCTTGATCTGGCTCTTGAGACCTTCGATGATTTTGTCCTCGGCATCGGACTCTGTCCGGGCTTTGGCCAGATCCTGCTCGCGGCGCCGGTTGTTTTCCCACTGCTCCCGCTGGACCTGCGCGGCCTCGTGAATGGCCCGGCAGCGGTCGGATTTGGCGACGGCTTCCGTCTCGGCCGCATAGGCGGCTTGCAGTTCCTCCCGGCGTTTGGCCAGCTGGTCAGCCAGCCGGGTCAGGCGCTTCCATTCCTCGTGCCGGGCGTGGTGCCGGCCCAGATCCTGGGCTTTCGCCTTCAGGGCTTCGAGTTGTTCCTCGGCCATGATCAGCTCCTTCCGTTTGCCTTCGAGGACTCCCTCGTTGGCCTGGATGAAGTCCCGGGCTTCCTTCTGCTTCTGGTGCCGGGTTTGGAGTGTCCGGTAATCCACCAAGGTCTGGATCTGACGGTTGTTGACTGCGGCTATTTCGAGTTCCTTCCGGTTCTGCTCCAGGGCCAGCCCGGTTTCGTCGATCTCCTTTTTGGTTTCGAGGATCCGCGTCTCTAGGGCGGCCTTCATTCCGGCTTTCCAGTTCCCGCTGCTGGCTCCGCAGGTCCCGCAGCAGGTGGCCTGCTCCAGCTGGTCCAGTTCGGCCAGCAATCCCATGAGCCGGTTGTCCAAAACCTTCCAGCGGGTGTCACCGTCGCGGACGGCCACGTGGAGTTCCCCCTGCTTCATCGGCCAGTTGGTCTTTGCCAGTTCCTCAAGCTCTGCATGCCACTTCGGGTCATAATTCTCCAGGGCTGTGGTGGCGGTCCCGCTGGCTTCGTTCATCGCCTGAAGGGTGCGCTGGTATTCGGCCTCAAGGATGCGGAAGTCATCGTGGGCCTGATTCAGGTCTCCGCTGATGTCGCCCGGGGGCTGGGTATCGCTGAGCATAAACTGGCCCAGCTCGTCCCGGGCGTCTTGGGCTTCCTCGCTGGCCTCCTCGGCCGCAACCGATGCAGCGATGGCCCGGTCGGCTTCCTGCTTGGCCTGCTCAAAGGCGGCCAGGGTATCCGGCGGCGGAGGCACCGCGGTTTCGGATCCGATTTCGGCCAGTCCCTGAATCGTCTTCTCAAACTGCAGTTTCCGGGCCCGGGCTGCTGCCAGCCGTTCGGCGAGTGCCTCCAGCACCAGTTCGGCCTCTTCAAAGACGGTATCTGTCCCCGGCGGGCTTTTGATCCCCATCGCCTGCCTGGTCCGGGAGACCAGCTTGTCGAGTTCCTCCGGCTTCCCGTCGGCCAGCTTGGCCAGCATGTCCAAGCGGTCACCGGTTTTGGCCGCGGTGAACTGCTCGCCGTTCAGGAGGTTGAGCTCGACCGCGCTGCCGGCGGACGTGGCTTTGACGGTGCCTTTCTTCCCGGTCTGTTTCCAGGTGCGCTCGATGCTCTCCCCGCTGCTGAACTTGATGGCGACCTGCATCATGGTGCCGGAGCTCGCCTGGAAGATGGCCGGGGCCGTCCGGCCAATGCCGGGCAGGACTCCGGTGGCGGCCAGCTGGATGGCCTGCACGATGGTGGTCTTTCCGGCAAAGTTTTCCCCGGTGATGATGGTCCGGGGCATCAGGCGGTATTCCCCGGTGCTGCCTTTGAAGTTGGTGAAGCTGATTTGCGTGATCATGTGGTGTCGGATTCGGTTGGGGGTTCTGGTTCAGAATGGGATGTTGTCGTCTTCCATGGGGGCCGGCCTGGAGTGCTCCGGGTCAGGCTCGTAGTGCCGGTCGTCGTCGTGCGGCGGCTGGTATTGGCCGGCTGCGCGCCGCTCGGCTTCCGCCCGCTCCCGGGCGTTCAGGGGCGGCTCGTGGGAGTAATCCGGCTCGACGTGCCCTTCGCCGCTCGGAGGCGCCGTCTGGCCGGCTTTGGCCAGGCGGTCCTTCAGTGGCTTGGCGAGGATCCCGCTCTCCATGCGCTGGCTGATCCGGACAAAGTCCGAGGCCTTCTGGTAAAGCTCCATCAGGAAGTCCTGGCTATGCACGTCCGGCCAGCGGGTGGGATTGGCAATAGCCAGGTCGAGGGCGGCTTTCAGGGCCATTCCGCACGTCGCGCCGTGGATCGGGATTCGCTCGTCCTCCCGGCGGGGGGGCGGGTTGGCCTGGCGTTGCGTCTGCGGCGGCGGCGGGTTGTGCTGCGGTGGCGGGGCGTTCCGCTGGGTCTGCTGCTGTGGTGGTGGCCCCTGGTGCTGGGGCGGTGGGCCCTGCTGGTATCCCGGCTGGTATCCCTGCTGTGGGGGCGGGCCTTGCTGGGCGTGGCTGCCTCCGGCGGTGGTGGTGCCATAGTCTGCCGGGCGCCAGTCCCAGACCGCTGTCCCGTTGATGGCCAGGTTCTTTTTGCCTTTGTATTCCTCGACACTGATGGACTTGGCTTTCGGGTCGGAACCTTTACTGAAGCGGACGGCGATGCCCTTACAGTTGGCGCCGACGGTTTCCATGTTCATGAACTTCAGTTCAATCTCATGGCCGTCGGGGCCCTTCAGTTTTGCCTTCTGGATGCTCCAGGGGCCGTGCGCGTTATCGCCTCGTTTCACGTCCTCATAAATTGCGGTGAGGACTCCTTCCACGGCGTCGAGCTTCGCGCCCGCGGACAGGTATTGGATCTGATTGATTGGTGTGATCATTCGGGTTCGGGTTCGGTTGGCCGGGGGAATCCCGGCTCCGCACCAGTGGCATGGTTTTAAATTAAGTCCAGACGGAAAAGCAAAAACCCCCGGGCTCCTGACTGCCCGGGGGTTCTCCGCATTTCACTTTGTGGGGTGGACTTTGGGTTCGGTGCGCGGCGCGCCCCTACTCCACCCCGGTCCCATCTCTTCAGCCGTGGCGGGTGGCCACGTCATCCGCGTCTGCTCCGCCAGTGTGGGTGTCCGGGGCTGGCCCGGTGCCCTCAGCGGCTGGTGCATCGCTGGAAGGTGTTGGCGGCACCGTCCCGGGATCGGAGCCGACCTGGTCGGCGCCAATTGGCGGGAGCGCGGTGCCGGTTCCGTCGCCGGTCAGGCTGGCGGGCTGGCCTGCGCCAGTGGACGGCGTGGGCTGGGTGCTGTCGGCCGGCGGGCCACTGGTGTCGGTGGCGGCGGCCACGAGGTCAGGGGTGATCACGCCTTCGGGCGTGTCGGATCCGACGACGGCGCCAACCGGAGTGGTGGGTTCGCCGGTCACGGCGGAGATCGGCGGGTTGGGGGCGGCCTCCTGGCCTTCGGGGTTGAGCGGTGGGTTCACGGGTGGTGGTGGGGTGGTCTCGGCGAGCAGTTCGTTGTCCGCAGCGTCCGCTGCTTCCACGTTCACGAATCCTTCGCCGATGAGGGCTTCGAGTTCGTTTCCGCGGGCGATAGCTTCATCGCGCTGGCGTTCAAGTTCTTTACGTTCAGCGGAGCCGACTGGTGCTCCGGCCCGGGCGGCTTCCAGCGCTTCTTTGACGCTGATGAAGAAGGCCGGCAGGGCCAGGAGGAAGCGCAGCACCAGCACGCTGAGCACGACGCGCATGCGGGTCACGGCGGTGTTGTGCTGCGCGGCTTCGTCGGTGGAAGTGAGTTCAGGCATGATCTTGGTGATTTCGGGTTGGTGGTGGCGGGCGGTTTTGGCTGCCCGGTAGACTTGATCTATCAATCCGGGGATTGAATTGTCCATTGCAGTTTTCTTGCCGCGCAGGACGGCCCAGGCGTCGGCGAGGCTCATACTCTGACGCCCAGGGGGGCGGTGAAGCCCAGTGCCTTCCGGAATTGGGTCATCGGGAAGGCGGGGCCGGGGTCGTTCTTTCTGTTGGGCGCGATGTCCTCGTGGCCGACCACGTCGTCGAGGTTGTATTTGGCCACGAGGAGCCGGCCCACTTCATCCGCGGCTTGCAGCTGGGCGTTGGGGTATTCTTCCCACCCGGTCAGCGGTCCGCCGTTTTTGTGCCTGGCCCGGATCAGCGGGATGGGCTGGCGGGCGAGCGGGCCCATGGTGGCCGGATAGACCAGGGCTCCCATGTCGCCGCAGTTTGCGAGTTCGATGCCAATGCTGCAGGCATTCAGCATTTCGTATCGCTTCCCGGTTTTCGGGTCGGTCCAGGCGGAAACGCCGGCATGGCCTGCGGTCCGGTTGAAGGGGCGGCACTGGGTGATGGTCCCATCGCGGTCGATCACGATGTGCGCCGAGGCTCCTTTCGCGGCTGGAGTCTTCCAGAAGTCGATGCTGGATGCTCCGGTCCAGCCGGCCGTGAAATGGATCACGAGGAAGCGCCGGACCGTCATCGGACTTCCGCCCGGAATGAGGCTCTGGCGGACCCCCGTCAGGAGGTGGTTTTCGTCGATTTTCACAGTGGTTTATCGGGGAAATGCCCCTCGGCGCCAATTGGCGCCGGGCTGGCGGACTATGGCTTGGCGGGCCGGTTTTGCTCCAGAATCTCCGAGGTCCGGGGCGCGCCCGGCTCGTCCAGTTCGTTTTGGGCTGCGGCCCGTTCCCGCTCGTAATACTCCTGTGGAGTGGTCACGGGGCCGATGTATTGGCGGGGCGGGGCGGTGTCCAAGTCCAGACTGGCGTCGTGGTATTGGCTCTGGCCGGCCCGCTGGCTGGTTGCGGGGTGGGTGCGCCAGGTGTTGTAGATCAGCCCGGTGATGATGACGACCAGAAGGATGATCAGGCCGATCAGGAGCAGAAGGTGGTTGCGGCTCACTTTTGGTTGAGGGTTGGAAGCGGTGGAGACACTTCGGCTTTTTCTTTTCCATACCACGTCCGGGAGATGTTGATATGGCCGACAGGTTCCTTGCCCCCGTTGGGGTTCGGAATGGGAATGGATCCGGTGACGGTCCATCCCTCGAGGTGGGCGCAGCTGGTGGCGCTCAAGACGGCAACGCTGGCGAGCAGGAGGGTTCGGGTTCTCATGGCAGTTTCGGGTTCGTCGGGTCATTGATCTGGCTGACCGCTGCCCGAAGCTCCACGAGGAGTTCGGGTCTGTCACGGCAAATCTGGTGCAGAAGACGTTTGATCTCCTGTCCCTCTTCCAGGGTGAGTCCGTGCTGCGGAGTGTCGGACGGTGCCTTGATCCGGTCGGCGAGCCGCTCGACCATGGCGACGGTCGGGGCGGTGGCGGTCCCGGTAGCGGTGATCCCCGGCAGGGCATCCTGGATCTGCTTCACGGCCACGGTGTTCAGCCGGGCCTTGAGTGCCTCAAATGCCCAGCCCGCCAGCAGGGCGACGGTTGTGGAGATCAGGACTGCGGTCTCCCCGGGGAGCTCCAGTCCTTTGCTGGTGGCCAGCTGGGTGATGCCCCCGGTGATGAATGCGGCGATGGCGGGGACCCAGCGGCCCTGGTTGGCGTTGATGAGCGCGAGGAGCTTTTCCTTCATCAGGGAGTTTTCCCGGCGGCACGGAGTCTGTCAATCTCGTCATTCAGGCGCTTGGCCTCCAAGGCGTTCCACTTCGCGTCGGCCTCGTTGGCCCCGGCGCTCCGGGCGCTCCGGATGCTCTCCTCGTGGATCCGGTTGCTGAGCACGCTGATCCGCTCGGAGACGTTGACATTCTCTTTGGCCAAGGCGCTGATGTCCTTCCCGAAGTAGGAATTTGCCCAGCTGGCCAAGGCGAAGGCAATCGCCAGCATGGCGCTCACGCCCTTCCATTCAATGCCCTTAGGGCTCTGGGCCCGGATGGCCTCCGTCCGGAAATCCAAGGCGACCTTCCCGACCTGCTCGGCCACGGCGCTGAAGCCCTTCCGCATCTCGGACTCAATGTTTCCCACCCGGCGGCCAAGGTCATGAAAGTCCTCGGAAAGGCCTTTGACGCTTTCCTTGGTGGTGGCGACTTCAACAGCCAGCGCGGCTTCGGCGGGGGTTTGCGGCAGCGGACCGGATGAAGGCTGAGCGGACATTCCTCGACGGTGTGGCATGGTTTTTCGGCCTGCACAATCTGCAATTGCCCTGCCATTCCTTTTCCCCGGTGAAACGGCTTTCATCCGTGCCGGGGCCTTGCGTTTTGCATCACGCAAGGGTCAGGGTGGCGAGTGGGTGGTCGGGGCCTTTTACCGCCAGCATTTCGACGGTGTAGTCGGTCAGGCTGCTGGAGACCACCCGCCGGTTGCTGCTCTGGAACGAGGCCTGTGGCACGTCGATCAGCAGCGCCCGCTCTCCCACCGCAATCCTCATCTGGAAACTGTCGGCGAACCGGTCGGAGAGCACTGGGAAGCCATCCGCCAGCCGGACGGTCATGCGCCCCACGAGGTCCATGGCGATCTGGCCCCGGAAGGACTGGGCGTAGCCATCCAGGCCGAAGTGGGCGGGAACGGCTTCCCGGCTGAAGGCCAGCGTCCCGGCAAAGGTCACGCATGGCGTGGTGCCGAGGGTGATACTGCAGTGCTGCGGGCCGGCCTGTTCCCCGGACCGGGTCCGGAGGATTGGTTCGTCTGGAAACGGCGTTTCGGTCAATTTCCCAAATTGCCAGACGGTGCTCAGGCCGACCGGCTGGCGGGGGTCCACCACGATCTGGAAGTCCTTCAGGATCCCGCCGTCGAACTGCCACTCGGATCCGTCGGCCAGCGCCGCGCTGGCGGTGGTCTGGAGCAGTCTGCCGGCATGGCCGATCTCGTTGGTTCCCGGGTCGCAGACATGGGCGAGGATCATGGCCAGGCTGCCCGCGTCCTGTGAAAACGGAAGGTCCCAGCTTATCCCGTAGGTGCTGAAAACCGGCCGGGTGGAGCTCACGTTCCTGCGTGGGTCCCGGCGCTGGATCGCTTCCAGGATCTGTCGCGAGACCGCCACGCGGCTGCGGGTGACGTGCCTCCGCTCCGGCCCCCCGGCGGCTCCCCCTATGCAGAATCGTGCGGCGTATTCGTCCATGTCATTTGGCCATAGCTGTGATGTGGACCCTTGTCATGGGTGGGAATACAGAAATCCCGGTTGGGTGTTACCGCCATTTGCTGAAAAGGTAGTCATAAACCCAGGCCATTTCCGAGTTTGAAAGGCAGCCCTCAAAAATGAGGATTTCAGCGAAATCACCCGTGAAAAAGTAGGCGTTCGTCCAATTCCCCCCCACATAGCGCTCTCCCAGGTTCAGGCCTTTGGCCACATAACCGGATCTCGATTTTGTGGTGTAGAGGACGTTTTGGGACGAAATCAAATCCATTTCGTAATGGTTGACCCGGCTCACGCTGACCAGGAGGTTTGCTGGAACTTTGGTCCCGGGCAGGATGCGGTTTTGCCCTCCGGCGCACATGCCGAACGAATAGCCGGAAACCTCCCCGTTCATGGCCAGCCCATCATCGTAATCGTTTCCTCCACCGGCAAACCGCGGCATGGTGATCAGCCCGCAGTTATTGACAGATGAAGTCTCCCGGTGAACCATGGCGACCGTGAAAAGGTCCTGGTTTAGTTCGAGGGTGGGGGAGCTCTCGCTCATGCGGGAGCTTCCAAAACGGATGGCATTCCTCCCGTTGTAGAGCGCTGTCTTCAGGACGGGAGCGGTCCTCTGGCTGAACAGGTGAAGGTTGTTTCCCGACAGGTCCACCATTCGGGAAACGCTCGCGCCGTCCGTTGTGACCGGGTTTCCGCTGCCGTCCAGCATGCTGCCGGCGGCGTCTGCATCAAACCAAAAGGCGGGTTTCAGGGCTGCCACGCTGGCCGGGATGCGTCCCACCAGCTGGCGGGTTTTCCTTACCAGGCTTTGCGCCTTGCTGGTGTCCGGCTCCAGAATGAGGGCCGTCATGTGGCCACTGAAAGCCCGGCCTGAGTTGGTGTTCCCGTTGTTCGTCCCAATCGTGATTTTTGTGGTCGCGTTCGTGAATCCGGCGGCGGCTGTCCCCCGCGCAATGGCTGGCCATCGGTGCGCCGCGTAGGTGGAGGCGTTTGAAATCAGGAGGTTGGTCCTTTGGGTGAAAGCATCCGGGGAAAGAGAGCTGCCTTCTCCGGAAAACATGGAGTCAGCCCGGGTGCTCCGGAACCGGCCCAAATAGGCAGCGCCTGAATAGACCTCGCAGTCGTCCACGTTGCTGCCCGCATCCCAGACAGTCCATTCCGTCTCGGAATACCACCATTGGCAATTCCAGGCGGCTGCAACTTCGGTCAGCGTCCAAGCGGTAGAACTGTTTTCCAGCCTGGCCTCTCCGGTCGCCGCGCTGCTGTTGTTCTGTCCATCCCCCTGGAAGTCCACCACCGGGGCGCCGTCAAAATACCGGAGCCGGGGCGCCTGGCTCGCGACCGCAGTTACCAGCAGGGCGTCTGGTGCTGAGGACCGCCACGAATAAACCCGTTCGCCCACCTTCGCCGGGACGGTTCCTCCCGTGTCGCTGTAGACGTTGAGAGGCACGCCGTCGCCGCGGTGGGTGACAAAGGCGCTGGTGTATCCGGACAGGTCCAGAAGCTGCGGGGTGGGCCGGTATTTGGCTGCATGGTAGGCCACCAGGTCGGCACGCTCGTCGGCGGTAATCACCCGGGGAATGAGCATGATTTCCACGATGTGGCCAAACAGACGGTAGCTGGACTGAATGACGCCTCCGATGTAAAGGGCCCCAAAAAGAAGCCCTGCGTCTGACAGCACGCTGGACCGAGAATAACTGTTGGGATTTGTCCGCCCGAGCATTTCGTTGCCCTCGTTGTAGACCCGGGTTTTGCCCTCCGTGTTTGAGCATGTGGTGATCATGCAATAGAAATCCCGCCACGCTCCGTCGAAGTGCTGCTGGGGATTGGCCGAGCAAACGACGCCGTATCCGCCCCCCGCGGGGAAGCCCGGGGTGTTGGCTCCAAACCGGGCTTTCGTCCCGGACCCTGCATCATCCCCTCCTCCGCTGGCTCCGATCACCATCACCCCGGCATAATCCACCTGGGAAAGCTGCCTGTGCACCGTCACCGCGGTGTATTCTGCCAGGTTGATTTGGAAGCCGGCGACCTGCAAATAGCTGTTATTGAAGAACAGGGCGGGCCGGCCGTTGTAGGCTTTGCGGTGCAGCCGCACGCCGGTTGAATCCGTCGCGTGCCATCCGTTGCCTGACTTGTCCTCCCAGCGCTTCACCATGGCGTTCTCTGCGGTGACCAGGCTTCCTCCGGATGTGGCATCAAAGTAGGTGGCCGGGTCGCTGTCCCACCAGCCGGCCGGGCTGAGGGTCATGGGATCGAACGGTCCGCTGGGCTGCGGTTTGGCCGGGATGATCCCGTATCGGGTGGCTGGAAGGAGAATGTTCATGCCTGGGTGCGTCCGTAGAATTCGTAGGCGGTGCCGTCCTGGTAGTCGAGGGTGCACGCGGCGTATTGGCCTCCGGTTTTGAACTCGGAGTCGACCCCGCCCGCGGCCTTTCGCGCGAAGAGGCGGGGGAACGGCTTGCCGAATACGGAGCCAACCAGCTTACCGAAAAGAAGGGGAAAAGCCTCCTGGCGATGATCGTCGACCAGATCAACGAGCCGCTCATTTACATCCTCATCGGCGCGGCCCTCGTTTCCGTCCTCCTGGGGGAGGGTTC
>CALNBE010000157.1 GCA_937874455.1 uncultured Opitutia bacterium
CTGAATCAACGGTTTAAA
The DNA here is from genome assembly GCA_937874455.1 of uncultured Opitutia bacterium. GTDB lineage: Bacteria > Verrucomicrobiota > Verrucomicrobiia > Opitutales > UBA953 > CALNBE01. The sequence continues at coordinate 19 of CALNBE010000157.1, forward strand.
CTGGGCGAAGGGTGCCTCGCGCTCCTCCTGCACCGGTCCGGAAATGATCAGCGGGGTGCGCGCTTCGTCGATCAAGATCGAGTCAATTTCGTCCACAATGCAGTAGAAGTGCTCCTTCTGCACCTGCTCTTCTTTGGACGAGGCCATGCCGTTGTCGCGGAGGTAATCGAAGCCGAACTCCGAAGCCGTGCCGTAGGTAATGTTGGCACCATAAGCCTCATGGCGCTCTGCGGGCCCCATGTAATTCTGGATGCAGCCGACGGTCAGTCCGAGAAATTTAAACAGGTAGCCCATCCACTCCGAGTCACGGCGGGCCAAGTAATCGTTGACCGTCACGATGTGGCAGTTCCGCCCGGTCAGCGCGTTGAGGTAAAGCGGCAGGGTGGCCACCAGAGTTTTTCCTTCGCCAGTCGCCATTTCCGCAATGCGGCGCTGGTGCAGCGCCATGCCGCCGATCAGCTGCACATCGTAATGGACCATTTCCCAAGTCATGGTGTGCTCGCACACCACATGCTGGGTGCCGCACAGACGCCGGGCGGCGTTCTTCACCACCGCAAAGGCCTCGGGCAAAAGCCTGTCCAGCGACTCGCCCTTTTTATACCGCTCCATGAACTCCCCGGTCTTCGCCTGCAACTGCTCGTCGCTCAATCCCTGGTATTTTTTCTCCAGTTCGTTAATCCGGCGAACCGCGGGCATGCATTGTTTGACGAAACGGCGGTGGTGCCGTCCGGCGAAAATCTTAAGAAAGGAAAACATATCGCGTCGGGAAAGTCTTGAAAAGGGAAACAGGACGGAGCAAGAGCCGCGTCTCGGCAAGTTTAAACCAAGCCCCGGCCTGTCACTTTTCCACGAAAAACCGGAGGGGAAAATCAGGCGATGCCCGCCGCTCGCAGCAGAATGTTGTGCACCTCATCATTGCGCACAAAAGGCGGGAAAAGCTGGGCCGAGGGGCCGAAAGCGGTGAACTCGACCAGCTCCCCCGTGTCCCCGCCGCTGGTCCATCCGATGCCGGTTTCCCATTGGAAAATCTCCGCCATCGAGCCCAGTCCCTTCGCGGCAAATTCCTTCTTCTTTTCCTTCATCGTGTCCGCCGAATATTCCGCCACCGACTTGAGCACGATCCGGGACGCGTTCAACCGGTCCCCGCTCAGGCGAATGCCCGTCACCTGCTGCATGTACGCACGCATTTCCTCGCGCGAAAGTCCTTTCGCCTCGTCCTTCATCTGCCCGAAGGAGCGGGTAAACTTGCCGAGGCGTTCAAAGTGCCGCGTGGTGTCCGCGTAAAGATTTCCGATGCCGTTGATGTTCATTCCGCCGCAACCGTGGTCGGTGGTGATGACCACCAAGGTGTCGGGATTTTTCTCCGCGAATTCACGCACCACCGCAATCGCCGCATCAAAGGCCATTTGGTCGTGAATCAGCGTCGCCGCATCATTGCTGTGCGCCGCATGGTCCACCCGGGCGCCTTCGATCTGCAGGAGAAAACCGTTCGGGGCCTTGGAGAGCCGCTCCAGCGCCAGCTGCGCCATCTCCGCCAGCGTCGGCACCTGCTTTTGCAAATCCGGTGTTGAGTCGCGCTCGATGGTGAACGGCAGGTAGCTTTCCGTGAAAATTCCCAGCAGGGGTTTGAATTCCCCCTTTGCCTGCAGCATGGCGTCGCGCGAGGTGACGAGATCGTAGCCGCCGCCCTGATATTCGCCGCGCAGCTGTTCGTCAAAAAACTTGGCACCGCCCCCCATGATCACGTCGATTTTTCGCTCCAAATACTGCCGGGCGAAAAGCTTCTCATCGCCGCGGTTCTTGCTGTTCGCCGCAAATCCCGCCGGCGTCGCGTGCGTCACCGTTGCCGTGGTCACCAGCCCTGTCGCCTTGCCGGCCTTGCGCATCTTGACGCAAATCGGCTCCAACGGACTGCCGTCCTCCGCCGACATGTTGATCTGCCCAGTCTTGACGCGCTGGCCCGCGCCCCAGGAGCTGGACGCCGAGGCGGAGTCGGTGACGATGCTGTTGGCGTTCGAGGTCTCCATCAGGCAGCGCACCACCGGATGCGTCCGGTAGAGCGACATCCATTCATTTTCCTTCCCCAAAACCAGCTTTTGAAAATGTCGGGTCGCGGCCAGCGAGCCGAGGTTCATCCCGTCGGCCACCATGAAAATGATGTTCTTCGCCCGCCCCTTTGCCGCGTTGAGCGCAGCCTCGCGGGTCGTGTTCGCCAGTAGCGCGCGCTCCGAACCCAAACCAAAAATTGCGCCCGCCACTGCGGCGGTTTTCAAAAAGTCTCGTCGGGAAGTCATGATAAAATGTTGTTTAAATGTTTTAAAACGAACAGGTCGCACCGCAGATTGTTCCCTTGGAAACTTTCCCCCGCCCCGTCCTTGCCTTCGCCACAAAAAAATTCCTGCTCCCCCCGCATGACATTTCCGCTTTCCGCCGCTGACTGGCATGACTGTTTCCTCCGCCGTGGAGCCTTGGGCGCGGCGGAAATTTGGCTGCAACGGCTGGCGAAAATTTCCTCCGCGACCCAGCGCGCCACGCTCACCAGTCTGCCGCCGCTGCCTGCGCTCCAGCAAAGATTCCTCGCCGCCTGGGAGCGGCGAGAGCAGCCGCTCGGCGGCGTCCCCTTTCTCGCCAAGGATCTCTTCGCCACCGCGGGCGACGCCACGGGCGCGGGCTCCGTTTTCCTCCGCCGTCAACTCGGCCCCGCCGCGCGCGACGCCAGCCTGGTCGCCCACTTGCGCGAACAGGGCGCGGTGCTCGGAGGAAAAACCCAGCTCAACGAATTCGCCTTCGGCATGAGCGGCGAAAATCCCCACTTCGGCGACTGCCCCCACCCGCTCCGGCCAGAATTGCTCAGCGGCGGTTCCAGCAGCGGCTCGGCCTGGGCAGTCGGCGCCGGACTGGTACCCTTTGCCCTCGGCACCGACACCTCCGGCTCCATCCGCGTGCCCGCGGCCTTTTGCGGGGTTTTCGGTGCTCGGCTGCAGCCCGGCCTGCTCGCGCCGGAGGAACTTTTTCCCCTCGCGCCTTCTTTCGACACGCCCGGCTGGCTGGCCCGCTCTTGGGAGGACTTGCGCACAGTCGGCCGCGCCCTGCTGGGCGAGGAAAACGCGCCCGCGTCAGATTTTCCCCGCCGACTCTGGCTGGCCGATCCAGAATGGCTTTCCTCCGGGGTTTTTGCCGCCACCAGCCGCTTCGCCTCCGACCACGGTTTTATCACCGACGACTCCGCCGCAAAGGAATTTTTCACCGCCATCAAAGAAGTAGAAAACAGCTATCCGGTGCTCGGTGCCCACGAGGCGGCGCAAATTCACGGACTATGGCTCAACCGCTATCAAGAGGAATACGACCCAGTCGTCTGGGCGCGACTGGAGGCGGGCCGGCAACGCACCGCGGAGGAAATTTCCGCCGCCCAAAGCCACCGCGAACGCATCATCGCCTGCTGGGAAAATCTTTTCGCCCGCCACGACGTGATTGCCCTGCCGGTCACGCCCGTTCCTGCGCAACCGAAATCCGCCCAAACCGAGGATTTGCGCCGCGCCCTGCTCCACCTCAACACTCCCGCCAGCATGGCCGCGTTGCCCGCGCTCACCGTTCCCGTGCCGCTGGCCGATGGACTGACCACGGGCGTCCAACTGGTTTTTCCTTCGCTCGCCGCGCTGCGGGGCGGACTCGCCGGGTTCGATTTTCCTCCGCGCCACGCAGACTAAAAGCGGGAACTTCCCC
>CALNBE010000158.1 GCA_937874455.1 uncultured Opitutia bacterium
CGGCCTCCGAGGCGACCTTCGACAAAGCGGATTTTTTCGCCACAGGTTTCTTGGCCGGAGCGGCTTTTACCGCGATTTCTTTAATTGGTTTTTTCCCTGCCGCCGCACTGCCCTTCGGGGCGGACGCGGGTTTTTTGGCCGCAGGTTTTCTGACTGCGAGCTGTTTTTTCGCAGTGGGCTTCGTCACGGGCTTTTTCTTGGCGGGGGCGGGCTTTTTTTTGCTCATGGCGGTCGGAGAGATAAGGGTTGGTGGTTAGGACGTTAAATTGTACTTGGCAGCCAGTGCCTCACGGCAACGGGGGCTCACCATGCCGAACTCGCCGGCATTTACAAGTTCGGGAACCCATCGCCAACTGCGGGGGCAGCGCACACCGTCCGCCTTCAGGGTTTCCACCCGCAACTCCGCCCCGGTAACAGGGGTCAGCGTCACTTGCGAGACAATGAAGGTTTCCGGCAAAATCGCTGCGTGCTTTTGCAGCAGGGAAAATTCCTTTGCCGCCGGATCGGCGCTGATGCGGACTTGGGCGTCGAGCGACTGGCCGATGGTTTTGCTCTGCCGCAGCGCCTCCAGCCCGGTGTTCACCTTGTCCAGCACGGCCAGCAGGCCTTCGAATTCCTCCGCAGCCCGCGCGTTCTGCCAAGCGGGATCGGCTTCCGGCCAGTCCTCCAGATGAATCGAGTGCTCGCCGAACTCCGATTTGTCGGCGTAAAATTCCCAAGCCTCGTCGGTGGTGAACGGCAGCATCGGCGCGAACAGCCGCACCAGCGCCGCAAAGATAATCCGGATCGCCGTTTGCGCCGAGCGCCGGGTCGGATCATTCGGGGCCAGCGTGTAAAGGCGATCCTTGAGGATGTTGTGGTAGGTCGCCGAGAGCGTGGTGGTGGTGAACGCGGTCAGCAGCGCGTAGGCCTTGTGAAACTCGTAGCTTTCAAACGCCGCCGTCACCTCCGTCACCAGTCCGTGCAGTTTGTGCAAGGCCCACTGGTCGATCAGGGTCATTTGTACCACCGGCACGGCGTCCTTGGCGGGATCAAAGTCGTAGAGGTTGCTCAACTGGTAGCGGAGGGTGTTGCGCACGCCGCGATACTGGGTCGAGATGGCGTCGAAAATCGCGTCCGAGAGCGGAATGTCGTTCTGGTAGTTTTCCGAGGCAATCCACAGCCGGACGATGTCGGCACCGTATTTGTTCACGTAGCCGTCCGCAGTCTGCGGCTTGCCGTCGGATTTGGAAATCTTCTGACGCTTTTCATTCACCACAAAGCCGTGGGTAATGACGCGTTTGTAGGGTGTGGCGTCCCGGGTCAGAATGCCCGTCCAGAGTGACGACTGAAACCAACCGCGATGCTGGTCCGAGCCTTCCAAATAAAGATCCGCCGGCCAGTGCAGTTCGGGATTGCGCGCCAGCACCGCCAGATGGCTCGTGCCGGAGTCAATCCACACATCCAGCGTGTCGCTGCCCTTCCGCAGCTTGTCCGCCTCCGGCCAGCCCGCAGGCAGCGCGATGCCGGACAAAATTTCCTCCGCGCTTTTCTCAAACCACAAGTCCGTGCCCGCCGTTTCCACCTTGTCGGCAATCGCCGCGATCACTCCGGCGTCGAGATAGGCGTTGCCCTCGGCGTCGTAAAAGGCCGGGATCGGCACGCCCCAAGAGCGCTGGCGCGAGATGCACCAGTCGGGACGATTTTCCACCGCAGCGCGAATGCGATTTTCGCCCCAAGTCGGCGTCCAAGCAACTTTGCCAATGGCGTCCAGTGCCTCCTGCCGCTTCCCCTGCCGGTCCAGGCCGACAAACCACTGGTCCATGGCCCGGAAGATCACCGGGGTCTTCGAGCGCCAGCAATGCGGGTACTGGTGGTGGATAAACTCCAGCTTCAGCAGCGCGCCCGTTTCCTCCAAAGTTTTCAACACCGCGATGTTGGCCGGACACTTGCCGTCCGTTTCCAGCACGCTCACACCAACCAGATGCGCGGGCACCTGTCCGTCGTCCGCGTAAACGCCCTGATCATTCACCGGGCAGTAAATTTCCAAGCCATATTTCAAACCGGTCTGGTAGTCCTCCAGTCCGTGTCCGGGCGCGGTGTGCACGCAGCCGGTTCCGGCGTCAGTTGTCACATAATCCGCCAAAACAATCGGACTGGCCCGGTCGATAAACGGATGTCGCGGCTGCAAACCTTCCAGAGTGCGCCCCAAGTGCTTTTTTCCTTTGACCGCGCCGGTCAGTCCGCAGGCGGCGATAAATGCGTCCGCCAGCACATCCGCGACGAGGTAGGTTTTTCCTCCGCAGTTCACCTCCACGTATTCCAATTCCGGATGCACTGCGATGGCCAGATTGGCGGGCAAAGTCCACGGCGTGGTGGTCCAAATCACCACCGACAGCTCACCTTCGGGCCGCAGCGGATCCGGATTCGGCACCGGGAAGGCCACCCAGATCGAGGGGCTCCGCTTGTCCTTGTATTCAATTTCCGCCTCCGCCAGCGCGGTGGCGCAGGGAATCGACCAGTAAACCGGCTTCTTGCTGCGATAAACCAAGTCGTGCCCGACAATCGCGGAAAATGTCCGCAAAATATCCGCCTCGTACGCGGGGGCCATCGTCTTGTATTCCGCCGCCCAATCGGCCAGCACACCGAGCCGTCGAAACTGCCCGCGCTGCTTTTCCATGAAGCTCGCCGAAAAAGCCGCGCAGGCCTTGCGGATGTCCAACGCGTTCAATTCCTTCTTCTGCGCCTGCAGCTCCTTCATCACCTTGTGCTCAATCGGCAGACCATGACAATCCCAGCCGGGCACATACGGCGTGCGGAAGCCGCGCATCGTCTTGTAACGGAGGATAATGTCCTTCAGCAGTTTGTTGAGCGCGGTCCCGATGTGCACATCGCCGTTGGTGAAAGGCGGTCCGTCGTGCAAAACAAAAGCTGTTTTCCCCGCATTATGCTGTTGGATACGCGCATACAGGTCGATCTTCTCCCAGTGGGCAATACGTCCGGGCTCGCGGCCGGTGAGATTCGCCCGCATGGGAAAATCGGTGACTGGGAGATTGAGCGTGTCCTTGAGTTCGATGGCCATTGTATTCTGCCTTGCTGTAAACAATATCGGGCGAAAAAAGTGGCGGACACGCTGCCATTTGAACGGGGCAAGTCAAGGGGAAGCGCGAGGGAAAAATTTCCTCCACTACCAAACCATGCAAGAGGTTTGCCTCCTTCGCGATTTTCCCGATTTTATCACATATTTCCCATGAGAAGTAATCCTGAAAAAAGCCCCCATCCAGAGGGCGAAATTGTCTCCCGCACCATGGCCATGCCGTCCGATGCCAATCCCTACGGCGACATCTTTGGCGGCTGGCTCATGAGCCAAATGGACCTCGGCGGCGCCGTCCTCGCCCGCAACATCGCCCGCTGCCGCGTAGTCACCGTTTCCGCCGAGACCATGAACTTTGTCTCCCCGGTTGCCGTCGGCGACGTCGTCACCTGCTACGCCCGCGTCCTGTCCATCGGGCGCACCTCCCTGAAAATCGACCTCGACGCCTGGGTCCAGTGCTTCAAAACCGGCCAAAGCCGCCGCGTCACCGAGGGAGCCTTCACCTACGTCGCCATCGACGATCAGGGCCACCCGCAACCGGTGCATCGTCCGGAGGAAAACGCCGCGGACTCGACTTCCTCGGCGACGTGATTGCCTCCGGACGGACCGCCGAAAAAATCCTCACTTGCCAACTTTTCCGCCCCCGGCATTTTCCTCCGCCATGTCGGAAACTTTGCAAAGCTATCTGCCCGTACTCATTCAAGTCCTCATCGGTTGCGCACTGCCGGTGGTGATTTTGGTCGCCAGCCATCTCTTCGGGCAGCGTTCCCGCACTAATTACATCAAAGACCAACCCTATGAGTGCGGCATCCCCGTTGACACCGATCCGCATCCACGCTTCGCGGTGAAATTCTACGTCACCGCCATGCTCTTTATCCTGTTCGATATCGAAGTGGTTTTCCTCATCCCCTGGGCCATGATCTATCGCGAATTCATCGCCGAAAACATCGCCATTATCGCCCCCATGGCCGTTTTCCTCTGCGTTATCGTGCTCGGGCTCTTCTACGAGGTGCGCAAAGGCGCCCTGCAGTGGGAGCGCTAAACGCCAAAAAACTTCCGCCGCGGCGCACTCTCCGCGCCGCTTTTCCTCCTCCAACCCATTGAAAACTATTTCCCATGCGCATTGATCGCTTCCTCTCCCCCAGCCGCATCATCGACCTCAAAAGCCGGGATTTCAAATCCGCGTTGGTGGAACTGCTCGCCACCTGCCCCGAACCGGTCAGCACCGGAATCAGCGACGAGGAAATTCTTGAAAAACTGCTCCAGCGCGAACGCACCATCCCCACCCACCTCGACAACTCCGTCGCCCTTCCTCACGTCCGCGTCCCACTCAAACAAAAATACGTCTTCGCCGTCGGCCGCTGCCCGGATGGGCTCTACGACTCGCCCGACAACGACGACAAAAAAATCCGCATTCTCTTCCTCGTCCTCGCCTCCGACCGAGAGAAATCCTACCACGCCGTCCTCACCACCCTCGCCCGGGCCCTCGAGGAGCAATCCGTCGTCGAACGGCTCGAAAAAGTCTCCAACCTCAAGGCCTTTCGCTCCGAAATTTCCGCCATCTTCAAAGGCGTCTCCAGCCAAGCCTCCTCCTTCGCCACCCGCTTTAATCAGCTGCTCACCCGCGAGGCGGAAAAAATCGCCGTCGGTGCCGACTGCCACTCCGTTCTCCTCTTCATCGACACTTTTTCCTCCCTCATCAAGGTCGGCCGCTTCAAAAGCAAAACCTTCGACACCATCATCGTCACCCAACGCGGTTACGAGATCCCCGCCGATCCCGGCGACGCGCCTGACACCATCGTCGTGCGCGCCTTCACCAATCACCGGCTTTCCCAGCTCCGCAGCGCCCTCCTGATCGGCCTGATGCGCGGCATCATCAAACCCACCGACCGCGTCTGCTGCGTCGGCGGCGTCCCCGGCAGCGACAAGCTCGACGCCATTCTCGTCGTCGATGTCGCCAGCGAATTCCCCTCCGTCCTCCTCAACCGCAGCAGCGGCATCCTGCCCCCCGGCGTCAGCGCCGAAGTGCTCGAACGCGCCCTCGGCATCGCCACCGAGCTGGCCGTCGAAGGCCGCGAAGGAAAACCCGTCGGCTGCATCCTCGTCGTCGGCAACCGCGAGCAAATCAACCCGCACACCAAGCCGCTCATCCTCAATCCATTTTTTGGTTACAACGAGGAGGACCGCAATATCCTTAGCCCATTCATGGACGAAACCGTCAAGGAACTCTCCTCCATCGACGGCGCCTTTATCATCAACGGCGACGGGGTGATCGAATCCGCCGGCACCATGCTCACCGCCAGCGACGCCCTCAAACAACTTCCCGGCGGCCTCGGCACCCGGCACGCCGCCGCCAGCGCCATCTCCATCGCCGCCGACTGCATCGCCATCACCGTCTCCTCCAGCACCGGACAAGTCACTCTCTTCCGTAACGGCGAACCCCTCGCCCTCCTTGACCGCTCCGCCAACCGCGCACTCTGAACCGCCGCGGCGCGGCGACCCCACACGCGCATTTTTCCATGCCCGAAACTGCTTCCTCCGCCGCCCATCCCATCGGGCTCTTCGACTCCGGCGTCGGCGGCCTCAGCATCTGGGAAAAAATCACCGAAGCCCTCCCCCTCGAATCCACTCTCTACCTCGCCGACCTCGCCCGCTGCCCCTACGGCCCCCGCCCCCGAGAGGAAATCATCGCCCGCTGCGACCATATCGTCCGCTTCCTCCTCGAGCAAAACTGCAAACTCGTCGTCGTCGCCTGCAACACCGCCACCGGCTTCGCCATCGACACCCTTCGCCAACGTTTTCCCATCCCCTTCGTCGGCATCGAGCCCGGCATCAAACCCGCCGCCCTCCACTCCCACACCGGACACATCGGCGTACTCGCCACCACCGGCACTTTTCAGGGAAGACTTTTTCAGGAAACCAAAACCCGCTTCGCCAACCACGTCGAGGTGCTCATGGCCGAGGGTACCGGCCTCGTCGAACTCGTCGAGCGCGGCGAAACCGATTCCCCCGCCGCGGAAAAACTCCTCCGCCAATATCTCGAACCCATGCTCGCCGCCCGCATCGACCACCTCGTCCTCGGCTGCACCCATTACCCTTTTCTCGAAAAACCCATCCGCCGCATCATCGGCCCCCGCATCACCCTCGTCACCACCGGCTCCGCTGTCGCCCGCCGCACCCGCTTCCTTCTCGAACAACACAACCTTCTCAACGCCTCCTCCCCCGCCGCCCACCGTTTCCTCGCCACCG
>CALNBE010000159.1 GCA_937874455.1 uncultured Opitutia bacterium
CCCGACCATCGGCATCAAAAAAACCGAGCCGGTCCACAAAATCAACGACCTGCTCGCGCTCCATCCTTCCTGCGGACCGCTGGCCGAACTGCACAAGGAGGGACAGCTTTCCATCATCCAAAACGTCGGCTACCCCAACCCCAACCACAGCCATTTCCGCTCCACCGAAATCTGGGAGTCCGCCTCCGACGCCCACCAAAACGCCTACACCGGCTGGCTCGGTCGCTACTTCGACAACGACTGCGACGGCAAAGGAAAAACCGCCGATCCCTCCGGCATCCACGCCTCCAATGTCGTGCCCCAGACTTTCCTCTCCGACCAGCCGCACAACATCTTCGGCGTCACCGGCGGGGGCGGAGGAAATCGCAAGCCGCGCCAGGCCGCCGCCGGGAAAAAACCGCCCGCGTCCAACGAGGTCGAGCTGCTCGAGGATTTGACCGCCACCGCGCTTTCCGCCGACGACACCGATCCGCACGACAACGCCCACTACCTCCAGCACACGCTGATGGACGCACTGCTCACCGAAAGCCGCGTCCAGCAAATCATCAACCGCTACCAGCCGCTCGCCGAATACCCCCGCACCGGCATCGGCCAGTCCCTCCGCCGCATCGCCGCGCTCATCGCCCACGGGATCGAGACTCGCGTTTACTACGCCACCCAGGGCGGCTACGACACGCACGCCAACCAGCTCAACAACCAGGCGCGCCTGCTCCACGAACTTTCCGAGGCGATGGCCGCCTTCCAAAAAGATCTCCGGCTCCACCAGCTCGACGACCAGGTGCTCACCATGACTTTCTCCGAGTTTGGCCGCCGTCCGAGCGAAAACAGCACCGGCGGCACCGACCACGGCACCGCCGCGCCGCTCTTCGTCATGGGCGCCAAAATCCAAAACCCGCTGGTTGGCTCCGCGCCGAGTCTCGACGTGGAAAAAAACCGCGACCTGGCCTTCTCCACCGATTTCCGCCAAGTTTACGCCACCGTGCTCCAGCGCTGGCTGCAAACCGACCCGAAGAAAATTCTCTTCAACAAAACCTTCGCCGAGCTCGATTTCCTCCGCTGAAAAATCCGCCGCGCAATCCGGCCTCGCCAAGCGTGTCCGCCCGCGCAAAGGTGCTTTCCCATGTATTTCTCCGGGAAAACGCCGTCCGCGATCCGCACCGTCCTCTTCGATCTGGACGGCACCTTGATCGACAATTTCCGCGCCATTCACCGCGCCTACGCCGATGTCGCCCAAATGCTCGACCTGCCAGCGATGAGCTATCAGGACGTGATGAACGCCGTGGGCGGCTCCATCGCCGTCACCATCCGCCGCCTGATCGGCGAGGCCCGGGCCGACGAGGCGGTGCAGCTCTACCATCAGCACTTCCCCAGCGTGATGTTCGAGGGACTGCGCGTTTACGACGGCGTGGTTGATTTGCTCCGCGCCCTCAAAGAAAAAAACCTCCGGCTCGCCGTTTACACCAACAAGGAACTTTCCTCCGCGCAAAAACTCCTCGACCACCTCGAACTCACGCCGTGGTTCGACGGCATCTTCGGCACCGTCGCCGTGCCCTGGCGCAAGCCCGATCCGCACTTCACCCACTACGTGCTTGGCCGGCTCGGCGCCGACGCCGCCAGCACGGTGATGGTCGGCGACTCGCCGTTCGACATCGAAACCGCCCGCAAAGGAAATCTCGCCGCCGTTTACTGCGTCACCACCGGCAGCCACTCCGAGGAGCAACTGCGTCCACACCAGCCCGACGGCATTTTTCCCGGCTTTGCCGAACTGGGCGCGACGGTTTTCGCGGCGCAAAATTCCTCCGCGCCCGCCGTTTCTTAACCGGAAAATTTTCCTCCGAGCCGTGTCCGCGTCCGCCCGCATTTCCTCCGCCCAACCCGTCACGCTCACTGGCGTGCTGGAGCGCATCGTCTATCTCAACGAGGAAAACCATTACACGGTCGGCGAGCTTCACCCCGAAGAAAATTCCGCCCGCAGCATGGTCATCGTCTGCGGCAATTTGCCGGGCGTGCAATGCGGTGAAACCCTCGAATTGCAGGGCGAATGGACCGAGCACAAAACCCACGGGCGGCAATTCAAAATCCTCCGCTTCCAGTCCAAGCTCCCCGCCAGCATTTACGGCATCCGCAAATACCTCGGCAGCGGGCTGGTGCCGGGCGTCGGCAAAACCTACGCGGAAAAAATCGTCGCCAAATTCGGCGAGGAAACCCTCCGCATCATTTCCGAACAATCCGCCCGGCTGCGCGAGGTGCCGGGCATCGGTCCGCAACGCGCCAAGGCGATCAAAAAAGCCTGGGACGAGCAAAGCGCGCTGCGCGAGGTGATGCTCTTCCTCCAAACCTACGGCGTCACCACCAGCCAGTGTCTGCGCCTGGTCAAAACCTACGGGCTGCAGGCAAAGCAAATTTTGGAGAACGAGCCCTACACCGTCGCCAAGGAAATCGACGGCATCGGTTTTCGCACCGCCGACAAAATCGCCCGCAATCTCGGCCTCTCCAACGAAGGCGCGGCGCGGCTGGAAGCGGGGCTGCTTTTCGCGCTAAACGAGCTGGAAGAGGCCGGCCACACCGCCGTCCCCGCCGAACAACTCACCGAACACGCGGCAGCGCTGCTGGAAGTTTTGCCGGAAAAACTGGCCGCGCCGCTCGCCAGTTTGCTTTCCTCCAAACAACTGCTCGAACGGCCCGAAAACGGCGTGCAGTGGCTGCAGTCGCCGATCCAAGCCCGCGCCGAGGAGGAAATTGCCGACTGCGTGCAAAGGCTGCTCACCCACCCCAGTCACCTGCCGCCCATCCAGGTCGATCGCGCCGTCTCCTGGGTGCAGGACAAGGCGGGATTTTCCTTCGCGCCCGCCCAGGCCGAGGCCGTCCGCACCGCACTCACCAACAAGTTTTCCATTCTCACCGGCGGGCCGGGCACCGGAAAAACCACCATTCTCAGCGCGCTCTGCGGCATTCTCTCCGCCAAAAAAGCCCGCATCGTCCTCGCCGCTCCCACCGGCCGCGCCGCCCAGCGAATGAGCGAGACCACCCGCCTGCCCGCCGCCACCATCCACCGGCTGCTCAAATTCGATCCCGAACAGGGACGTTTCCTCCACGACGCCGGCAATCCGCTGTCCGCCGACATGCTGATCGTGGACGAGGCCAGCATGCTCGACAATCGGCTGGCCGCCGCGCTGCTCCGCGCCGTCCACGCCCACACCCACTTGCTGCTGGTGGGCGACGTCAACCAGTTGCCCAGCGTCGGCCCGGGCAATGTGCTGCAGGACTTGATCGCCTCCCGTCGCGTGCCGGTCACAGTGCTCAACGCGATTTTCCGCCAGGGTGCGCGCAGTCAAATCGTCCGCACCGCCCACCAGATTCTCGAAGGAAATGTCTCGCTGCCGCCGCCTGTGGGCAACGTTGCCGAACTCGATCCGCAGGCGGAATTGCAATTTGTCGCCGCGCCGACACCGGAAAGTTGCGTCGCGCAGATCACCGCGCTCTGCCAACAAATTCTCCCGCGCCACGGCATCGATCCCTGGAGTCAGGCCCAAGTGCTCGCGCCGATGCACCGCGGCGGCGCGGGAGTGCAAAATCTGAACCAGGCCCTGCAACAGGCGATGAAACCCGCCGCCCGCGGCATTCCCGCCGGAGCCGGATTGCGCTTCGAGGAGGGCGACAAAGTCATCCAGACGCGCAACAACTACGACAAAGGCGTGTTCAACGGCGACCTCGGGCGCGTCCAAACTGTCAACCCCGACGCCGGAACGCTGGCGGTGGATTTCGACGGCACTCTGGTCGATTACGAGCGCGCCGAGCTGGGCGAACTGCAACTGGCCTACGCCATCACCATCCACAAATCCCAGGGCAGCGAATTTCACACGGTGATCATTCCCCTGCTCAAAAGCCACTTCATGATGCTGCGGCGCAATCTGGTTTACACCGCGATCACGCGGGGGAAAAAGCGGGTGATCTTGGTCGGCGAACCCGCCGCCTACGCGATGGCCGTCCGCAACACCGAGAGCACCCGGCGACTGACCGCGCTGCCGTTCCGGCTCCGCACAGGCGGACTATCGGCTATTTTGTCACGCCCTTTTGCAACTTAATCGCCTCGTTCAAAAACGAGTTGGTGTTGCTATGCTGCCACAGCACTTTCTGGTCCGCAGGATTGATAATCATCAACGCAAAACCCTGATAGTCCACCCGGGCAAAAGCAGGCGACCGAGTAATCATTTCCTGCGGAGCCTGGGTCACATTAATTTTAAACACCTCGCTCAAGCTCTCCGTGGCCCCCCGATTTTCCCCGCGGTAAAACCAAAAAACCTTGGCATCCAGCGTCACATCTGCGCCGCAATTGGTGGCACCGGCAATGCGCAACGCCACCGAGGTCGGTGGAATGTCATGCGTAGTCGGCGGTTCCTCCGCGCTTTTCTTTCCTCCCTCCGGCAACGCCTCCAGACCGCCCACAATTTTCACCGGTTTCGGTTTTTCCCTTGCGGTATTTTCCTCCACCCGCGCCTCAAAACGAAAGGCCTTCTCGTCCGCCTTGGACCGCAATTCCGCCGCCACCTCGGCAACTTTTTTTTGCGAGACGCCATCGAGCCGCGACAGATCAAGATGGCTCTCGCGTTGCGAGGCGGTGTTGCGCACCGCCAGGTCGTTCCGATAAACGGAGACCACCTCCACCTCCACCGGCAAGCCGTCCCCGGTCTCGATAACGATCGCGGCGAAGGCGTTTAATCCGCCACAGCAGAGCGCCAGGCAGGGAATCATTCGGGGTAGCAAACGCATGGAAAAAGCAATGGAGATTTGCGGAAAAATTCCAAGGGAAAATCAGGGCGCGGCCAGATAGTCGGCCTCCGTACAATTTGCCATCTGCGCCGGGCTCAACCGCGCGGTTTTTCCGGTTTCCGAATCCAGCAGCACCAGCGAATTCGCCTGCCCCGCCACCTGGGTCGCCACCAAGTGCCGCCCGTCCGCGCACCAAGTGGGATGCATGAAACTGCCCGCCTTGGTGATCGCCTTCACCTCCCCGGTTCGCGTATCCACAATCCCGATGCCAAAAACCCCGTTGCGCTGAAAGGTGAAGGCAATCTTCCCCGTCTCCACCGGATTCGCCGCGGGCTCCGTGGCATACCCGTAGCCGGGCGTGGCAATGCGCCGGGGAGTGCCGCCGCTGGTGCCGATTACATGGATGCTGGGACGTCCGTTTGGCCCGCTGGTAAAATAAAGCTCGCTCCCGTTGACGGCCCAGGAAGGATCCGACTCCACGCCATCCGTGCGCGCCAGCGCCTTGGTATTTTTCCCCGAGGCGTTTGCCGTGTAAATGTCCATATTCCCCCGCGCCGAAGAGGCAAAGGCCAAGTCACCGTTGACGGGATTAGACACCGCGCCAATTGTCGTGCCCCGCACCCCCACCACCACGTCACGCAGCTGGCGCGAAGCCACATTCACCGCGTAAATGTCCGTGAAATTGTTATTGTGATAGGTCGTGAACAACACCTCCTGTCCACCCCGCACCCAGTGCGGAGTGATGGAGATGGAATTCAGATTTGTTAGCGGACGCACCGACTGCAAAAAAAGGTCGCTGCTGTAAATTTCCTTCTTCCCCGTGCGATCACTGACAAATGCCAGACGCCCGGCAAAAAACGGACGCAGATTCTGGCTCCGACCCGTCACCACCACCGCCGCGTCACACGCCCGCAGCGTCGCTTCGACCCAGTCCCCGCCGCTGACCGTCTGCTCGGTCTGCGCGCCGCCAGACTGGCAGGTGACGGCGATGCTGGTGTCGCTCACCTTGCGCAACTGGATTCGGGCATTCCCCGATGCCACCACCCGGTACGCCCCGTGGGCACTGAAGGCAGCCCGGGCCAGCGCGCCAACTTGGGCGTCGTTGGCCTCCACAGTCACGGGAATTTCCTTTGCGGAAAAAACACCTCCGACCTGAATATCGCTGCCCGTTTGCTGTGCGCGCGCCGGCAGTGTCGCCACGGCCAATGTGAAAAGGGAAAAAAGCACTGAACGAAAAAACATGGAGGAAAACCTGGTTAAAAAGTGAAAGGTGATGCGCCTGAGGCACGGTGTTGTTGAGCTCCCGCAAAATGATTTGCGTCGCTCCGGCTCCATCGACAGTTGTCTGGGGAAAACCGTTCCCTGTTCAAACAGAAATACCAAAGTGGACCAAGACACTATTCTCAAAATCCTGAAAAAGGTTAATTATCCGGGATTTAGCCGTGATATCGTATCCTTCGGCCTCGTCAAGGGCGTGGAAATCAACGAGGGCCATGTCTCCGTCGGACTGGCCGTCACCACTGCCGACAAATCGATTCCCGAAAAGCTCCACGCCGCCATTGACCAGGCGCTCAAGGACGCAGGTTTCATCAATGCCGCCATTTCCATCTCTGTCGCCGCGCCCAAAACGCCTGCGCCATCCATCGCCAGTGGCGTGGCCGCTCATGACCCCGAACACGATGCGCTTCGCGAGGTCAAGCACGTCATCGCCGTCGCCAGCGGCAAGGGCGGCGTCGGCAAATCCACCTTCGCGGTCAATCTTGCCTGCGCCTTGGCCAAAAGCCTGGCCACCCAGGGGCGCGTCGGCCGAGTCGGGCTGCTCGACTGCGATATCTATGGGCCATCCGTACCGTTGATGATCGGGCTGCAGGGCCGGCCGGAGGTTGATGGCGACTTTCTTGTCCCAATGGAAAATTTCGGCGTGAAGGTCATGTCGATGGGGTTTTTGGTTGATGAAGACACTCCGGTCATCTGGCGCGGCCCAATGATTATGAAGACGATCCAGCAATTTTCCACCAACGTGGCCTGGGGAAATCTCGACTTTCTCATTGTCGACCTCCCCCCAGGAACCGGCGACGCACAACTTTCGCTGGTGCAAACAATTCCCCTGCGCGGCGCCATTGTGGTCACCACGCCGCAACGGGCTGCGGTTTCCGTCGCCCGGCGAGGAGCTATGATGTTCACCAAGGTCAACGTCCCCCTGCTGGGCATCGCCGAAAATATGAGCTACCTTGCGACTCCGAGCGGCGGAAGGGAAAATATTTTCGGGGAAGGAGGCGGCGCAGAGGCGGCGCACGATCTCAACACCGAGCTGCTTGGACAATTGCCGCTGGACCCACGCGTTCGCGAAGGCGGCGACCGAGGCATTCCCATTGTGCTCAGCCACCCCGAATCCATTTCCGCCTCGGTTTTCACAGATATCGCCCGGCGGCTCATAGAAAAAGTTGCATCAGCGCCCACAGCGCTTAACTCTTCCGCAACCTGACCTTTTCCCTCCGGCCCAGTCGAATGAAACCGCCTTCGCGCAAATCTTCCGCCTCCGAGACCAAACATCCCTTCGCCCAGCGATCCAGCCTCTACCAAGAGTTTCTGGCCGAGCGGGAGGAAATCTTGCGCCACAAGTGGATCGAATCGGAAAAGGCCGGACACGATATTGGCTTTGAACGAGCCCTGATGGACTGGATCAAAAACCACCGGGAAAAATGGCGGAACAACCGCCGCTCAGAGCAGTAGCTGCGTCACCCCGCCTTGGTGACAACCCCTCCCAGCCTGCCGGAGGACACTCCCAACGGCGAAGCCTCTTGCAGGGGCAAACCCAGGCTAACTGTCAGGTCCCGCACCACGTTCTGCTCCCATGCATGCAGAAATTCCGCAGAATATTCCTTCCAGCCCTGCACAAACAATAGGTGCCCGCGCACCAGACCAGGGTAGAACAAATTCGCCCAGATAATTTCCAAGCGGATGCGCATTTCCACCGGAGTCCAGTCATCCCGCACATTGCGCAGGAACTGCTTGATCGCATCCTCAAAAATCCGCACCCACCCCTCAATCAGCGTGGGAGGCACTGGACTTTGCCCCGAGATCAGCTGCAACAGCAATGAATTCAAGCAGCGCACCCGCCGGGAACCATGCCAAGTCTCAAAAACCGAGTGCACAAACGAGGCCAACGCCGCCGCCATCGCCTCCCGACTGGCAAAACGATCCTGCAGCAATGGGACGATTGTCCGGTGTAAGCTGGTCCCGCCAAGGATGTAGTGCTCCACCGTCTTTTGGTAGAGATTCTCCTTTGTTCCAAAATGATGGATCACCAAACTGGGCATCAACTTCAGGCTGTCTGAAATGTCGCGGATGCTGACACCATAATAGCCGCGCTCTGCAAACAAAAGCCCGGATGCTTCGATAATTTCCAAACGGGTCTGCTCCCCTTTGGAATTACGACGTTTACGAAATGTAGGTGTTTTTTTAGGCATAGTAAGTGTAGTCAGAATGTTTTTCGTGAAACCGCTTATTTTCATAAAACAATGCGTTCACGAATGACAGATAACAAAGCGACACATATTACAGCTGTAAAGTCAAAGCTAGCGCAAAATTGAAATATACACTTAACGTATCTTCCAAGCATGGGACTTTCCAGAAACATTCCTTTCGAAAACAGCGGAAATGGCTTTTGCCTCGATGAGCCCTCGCAAACCATCATCACACAAAAAACGACAAATTCATTTAAATCAACAAAATGAATAAAGTATATTTTCGAATTTAAAAAATTTAATTTTTATTTCTTTTATTGCCCATTCGCTTCAAAAAGCTGCGGAATTCCGCCTTCCCACCTGCGGGGAAAAGCATAATCAATCCACACCCTGCACTACAGCCGTTTCAATCCCAAGTCTGCTCCAGCGTCGTCGCCGAAAGCCAGTCCCGCCAAGGCACCCAGTGCGGAACAAAAAGAGAAACCCAATGCCCCAAAAGGAAGATTTGCCCCGCAACTGGTAGCAACACCACCAGCCCAAAGACCATTTCTCTCAAAAAAACCGCGCGAAGAAATCCCGCGCTGCGGCCATTTCGCCGCACCACGCGGATTTTCACAATGCGCATCCCCAAAGTCTGCCCGCGCCAGGACAATCCGCCAATCTGCAAACCGATAAAAATCACCAGCATCAAACCCCACCCCGCTAGCATCGCGCAAAACGTTTCAGAGTAAACCCCTTCCGTCACGCGCCTCAACTCCCCATGCACAAACCCCAGCGGCGAAAGCACAACGAGGAAAAACAAAAAATCCAGCACAGCAGCGCTCAAACGTTGCCCTGTCTCCGCTGGGGTTTGGTAAAAGCTCATAGGTAGCGCTGGAAAAACAACTCCTTTGCTACCGATCCGTTATCTCAATCGCAACAAAAAATGCCTACAATCAACAAAATAGAGAATTCACCCTAAGGCCGATGGCTGCTAATTTGCACCAACAAATACTCCACCGCCCGCTTCACATTTGAGTCAACCTCCATTTGCCCCTCCACAGTCTTTCTCGCGTGAATCACGGTGCCGTGATCGCGCCCGCCAAAGGCATCGCCAATCGCCACCAAAGACAATCCCGTCAACTGCGTGCACAGATACATCGCCACCTGCCGGGCAAAGGCAATGCTCGCGGTCCGGCGCTTCGAAGTCATGTCAGCGAAATTGATCCGATAATATTCCGCCACCTTGCGCTGCACCATCTCGGGATTCAACTGGTTTGCCGCCTCTTCCAACAGCACATCCTGCAAAACATGTTCCACCGTGCCAATTGTCACCGATTCCGCACTGTTTCCCAGTTGGATGTAACCCGCGATCCGCAAAACCGCACCTTCGAGATTGCGCACATTCCGGGCAATGCGGGCCGCCAAAAACTCAATAACATCATTGGCCAGCGCGATTCCCCGCACTCCTGCTTTTTTCCGCAAAATTGCCATTCGCGTTTCCAAACCGGGAGCCTTGATGTCCGCCGTCATCCCCCAAGAAAAACGCGACACCAGCCGCTCCTGCAGCTTCGCAATCTCGCTCGCTGGACGGTCACTGGTCAGCACGATCTGCTTGTGGCAGTTGTGCAGTTCGTTGAAGGTATGGAAAAATTCCTCCTGGGTACTTTCCTTCCCCGCCAGAAAATGGATGTCATCGATCAGCAGCACATCGATTTCCCGATAGCGCCGCCGAAACTGCGCAATCGTGCCCTCCTGCAACGCGCCAATGTAATCATTGGTAAACGCCTCGCTGGAAACGTAAACAATCCGTGCCTGCGAATTCCTCCGGATTACCGAGTGCGCCACCGCATGCATCAAATGGGTTTTCCCCAAACCGGTCGCCCCGTAAATAAACAACGGGTTGTAAACATGCCCCGGATCGTTCGAAACCGCCAGCGAGGCTCCGTGCGCCATCTCGTTCTCCGGCCCGACAATGAAATTCTCAAAAGTGTTGCTCGCCTTGATCGCTGCCGGCATCGCCACTTCCACCCGCCGGGAGGGAGCCTCCGCCACCGCCCGGGGCACGGTCACAGCCGGCTCCGGCAACCGCCGTTCCACCTGCGGCGCGGACAAGCGATAGCCCATTTTTCTTCCCGCTGCCAGTGTCACAAAACGCGTCAGCAAATCCTGGAAATTCTTGTTCACCCACAATTCAACAAAATCACTGGGAGCCAGCAGCAACAAGTCATCCCCGTCCAACCCCGTGCAGGTGATGCCGTCAAACCAGTTCATATACTCCGAATTCGGCAAATGCTTCCGCAACTCGGCCTTTACCGTTTGCCACAAAGAGGTGGAAATATCGCTCGACAATGCCATCGGGAAAAATGCGGGCTGATTGTGTCAAAATGTTCTAATTATTCACAGTGCGCCACCCAGCCCGATAAAATAGGCCTTCCGCGCCTGTCGCAGCCCTGTAACCCTCTTGTTTCCTAAGAAATTTCCCCTCAACTCCTGAATCCGTCCGCACAATTTCGCACCACAAAACATCTTAACGCATTCTACGTTAATTTCTTTTGAAAACTGGGCTATGGAGTTCATGCAAGGTCGATGGCTGAAAGTTAAAATGCAATCCGGGGGAGTGAATCCGGGTAAGCCAGCACTTTTGATCTTTGCCTTCCCCCTCGCAAGGGGAACTCATTCCCAAGTTATTCACACGCCTCTGCGAACAAATTTTTTTCAAAATTTTTCTCAAAAAGACAGCCTTTCTTTGACGCAACAACAAGCGCTTACAGGAAAACAAATGTTTGTTGGCCCGTGTTTTTTCGCGGCGGACTCTTACAAAAAAACTTTGTTCTGGATTCTGCAAAAAAAAGCTCCTCTGCAAAAATCTCAGCCCTCCCCGGCATCCTGGGTATCCACCGACCCACGACAAAGCGCCACCAGTCGCTCCACCTCCTCCAGACTGTGGCAATGCGACAGTTGCGCCCGGAGTTTTCGCGATCCGGGCAGATCCTTGGTGAACGGATGCAGCTTGCTCAGCATCCAGCGCACATCCGCCGACTCCCGTCGGTAGGCCTCGCGCTCCTGATCCGCCATCAAAATCCGCGCATACGCCAGCAGCGTTTCCCAGCGCTCCTCCGCCGTCGGCGCAAAGGAAATTTCCTCCCCGCGCAGCCACGCCTTGGTCTCCGCGAACAGCCACGGATTTCCCAGCGCCCCGCGCCCGATCATCAGCCCCGCCACGCCGCTTTCCCTCCGCCGCCGCACCGCCATTTCCCCGCTGCGAATGTCACCGTTGCCGATCACCGGCACTTGCACCGAGGCCACCACTTTTGCAATTTCCTCCCAGTCCGCCTCACCGGAATAGCCCTGCGCCTTGGTGCGCCCGTGCACTGCGATGGCCCGCACCCCGCCATCTTCCAGCCGCCGCGCCACGTCCGCCGCCACGATGCTTTCCGCGTCCCAGCCGAGCCGCATCTTCGCAGTCACCGGCACTTCCGGCACCGCCCTGACCACCGCGCCCGCCACGTCCGCTAGCAACGCGGGACAGCGCAGCAGGCCCGATCCGGCGTTTTGCTCGACCACATTGTGCGCCGGACAACCGAAATTGATGTCGATGAAATCCGGCCGCAGCCGCTCCGCGATCAACTGCGCCGCCCGCGCCATCGAATCCGGCGTCGCCCCGAAAATTTGCACCCCCATTGGCCGCTGCGCTTCCGTGAAATCAATCGTGCGCCACGTCCGCGCCACCTCCCGAATCAAAGGCTCCGACTGCACAAACTCCGTCACCATCACATCCGCGCCCTGCGCCTTGCACAGCTCTCGAAACGCAATGTCCGTGAACCCCGCCATCGGGGCCAGATAGAGCGGACAATTTCCTTTGCAGAACCAAGACAGCGATTCAGGCATAAACGAAAAAATTCAAACGGGTGAAAAGTTTTCTGAGAAAAACGTGCGCGAGGCTTTTGAAAAACTGCGGCAAATTTTCCCCTCCGCGTCCTCCGTGTCCTCTGTGGTTAAAAACCGCCCTTCCCTCCCTGTTCCCTCGCCATTTTCCTCCGCAGTTCGTTCCACCGCGCCAGGCGCTCACCAATCGCCGCTTCCGCTCCGTTGGTGCCCGGCTGATACAACCGCAGGGGCCGTTCCAGATAGTTCTGCCCGGAAATTCCTTCGGGAAACTCATGGCTGTAAAGATACTCTTTCCCCTGCCCGAGCGACTTGTTCAACTTGGTGTGCGCGTCCCGCAAATGCAACGGCACCGGCTGACGCGCCTCCTCGCGCACCGCTTTTTTCGCCGCAAACAGGGCGTTGGTCGCGCTGTTGCTCTTGGGGCAGGTGGCGAGGAAAATCACCCCGTGCGCCAGATTCAGCGCGCACTCGGGCAGGCCGACAAACTCGCACGCCTGCTGCACCGCCATCGCCACGCCAATCGCCCGCGAGTCCGCCAGCCCGACGTCCTCCGAGGCGAGAATCACCAACCGCCGCGCGATGAAGCGCGGATCCTCGCCGCCTTCCAGCATCACCGCCAGCCAGTAGAGCGCCGCGTCGGGATCGCTGCCGCGAATCGATTTGATAAAGGCCGAAGCGGTGTCGTAGTGCTCGTCCTCGCCACGGTCATAGCGCAAATGCCGCTCCCGCGCAAAAACCGCCACTTCCTCCAAAGTCAGCGGCGTATGCATGGGATGACTGGCCACCAGCGTCTCCAGCGCGTTGAGCGCGCGGCGCATGTCTCCCTCGGTCATCTGCGCCACCGCCCGCAGCACATTTTCCTCCGCGCTCACTCCGCTCGCGCCCAAGCCGCGTTCGACATCCGTCAACGCGGCCCGCAACGCCGCCACCACCGCATCTTCCGGCAGCGGTTCCAGTCGAAACAAATGGCTCCGGCTGAGCAGCGGAGGTATCACGTAAAAACCGGGATTGTGCGTGGTGCAGCCGATGATCCGCACATTTCCCGCCTCCACGTCCGGTAGCAGCAGATCTTGCTGGGCCTTGTTGAAGCGATGAATCTCGTCGATCAGCAACACCGTGCGCCGCTCCGGGCGCATCCTTGCCAGCCGCAAAATGTCGCGTAACTCGGCGGTGTTCGACAGCACCGCGTTGATCCGCACGCAGGTGCAACGGGTTTCCGCCGCGATCACCTCCGCCAGCGTGGTTTTGCCGCAGCCGGGCGGACCGTAAAACAACAGGCTGCCAAAGGTGTCGCTCGCAATCAGCCGCGGCAGCAGGCTGTCCGGCCCGAGCAATTTTTCCTGCCCCTGCACCTCGGCCAAGGAGCGCGGACGCATCCGCGCCGCCAGCGGCGGACGAAACGCCGGCACGCCGTCGCCCGCGGAGGAAATTTCCCCGGCATCGTCAAAAAGCTGCGGCTGTTCACTCTCCTCGCTCATTGCCCTGCACCCTGCCGAAAAACGCCCGCCGCTCAACGCTTATCCGCGCGCTGCGCCCGGCCTTTGGCTGCTTGCCAGCACGGGGAATTCCCTGCATGTTTGCTGCTTTTATGATTCCTACACAAAATTTGCGGGTGCGGGAAACCATCCGGCTCCTTTCGCCTCACCAATTGGAGGCACTCCTGCCAACACCATTGGAAGTCAACGCCACCGTCGCCGAGGGACGCGAACAGGTTCGCCGCATCATGGACGGCGAGGATGACCGTCTTCTGGTGGTGATCGGGCCCTGCTCCATCCACGATCCCGATGCCGCGCTCGATTACGCCCGGCGGCTTGCCAAATTGCGCGAGCGCTACGCCGACAAACTGTGCCTCGTGATGCGCGTCTATTTTGAAAAACCCCGCACCACTCTCGGCTGGAAGGGGCTGGTCAACGATCCGTTTCTCAACGGCACCTACGACATTGAAACGGGCCTGAAAATCGCCCGCCGCCTGCTTATCGACATCAACCGCCTCGGCTTGCCCGCCGCTACCGAGGTGCTCGACCCGATCACGCCGCAATACTTCGACGACCTGATCACCTGGGCCGCCATCGGCGCCCGCACCACCGAGTCCCAAACCCACCGCGAAATGGCCAGCGGACTTTCCATGCCCGTCGGTTTTAAAAACGGCACCGACGGCTCCCTCCAAGTCGCCATTGACGCCATGATCGCCGCCCGCTCCCCCCACAGTTTCCTCGGGATGGACGAGGACGGTTTTACCGCCATCATCCGCACCACCGGGAACCCCCAGGGACATGTCGTTTTGCGCGGAGGAAAAAACAGCCCGAACTATGATCCGCAAAATGTCGCCGCCGCCCAAGCCGCCCTGCGCAAAGCGGGGTTGCGCGAGACCCTAATGGTCGATTGCAGCCACGCCAACTCCGGCAAAAAACACGAGAACCAGGTCCACGTCTTCGACAGCGTCCTCGCCCAGCGCAAGGCGGGAAACCGCGCCCTCGCCAGCGTAATGCTGGAGAGCAATCTCTACCCAGGCCAGCAGCAGTTGGGCGACGATCCCAAGGCACTCCAGTACGGGATATCCATCACCGACGCCTGCATCGACTGGGAAACCACCGAGGCATTGCTGGCCCGCGCCCACGCAGAACTGCCCTGAGCCATTTTTCTCCGACCACACCATGAAAAACCTCGCAGGCAAAACCGTCCTCCTCTCCGGTGCCACCTCCGGCATTGGTCGCGCGCTGGCGCTGCAACTCGCCCGCGCGGAAGCCAGCCTGGCCCTTTGCGGTCGCTCAAAGGAAAAACTCGCCGAAGTGGTCCACTGCTGCCGGGACTCCGGAGCCGCCGCCATTTTCGCCCAAGCATTCGACGCCACCGACAACGACGCAGTGCGGCAATTCGTCCGCGAAGCCACTGCCACTCTGGGCAGCCCCGCCATCCTCATCAACAACGCCGGCGCCAATCCCGGCAAAGCTCCTGTCGCAACGCAGCATATCGCCGAACTCGACTATATGTGGGCGCTCAACTGCCGCGCCCCCTGGGTTTTCACCCAGGCTTGCCACCCGCTGATGGTCGCTGCCGGCGGCGGACACGTCGTCAACATTCTTTCCACCACCCTCCGCTTCGCCAACGAAACCGTCGCTGGCTACACCGCCACCAAGGCCGCCTGCGAGGCATGGACCAACATCTACCGCAAGGAGGCGCGCCGGGAAAACATCCGCGTCACCGCCGTGTATCCCGGCGGCACCGACACACCTTTCCGCACGCTGGAACGCCCCGACTACATGCGCCCGGAGACCGTCGCCGAGGCCGTCTTTCAGACTTTGCTGCTGCCCGCCGACGCCACCGTGCACGAGATCGTCCTCCGTCCGGCGGTGGAGGAAAACTTTTAACGGTGGCCCCAATTTCCTCCGCGCCTCAGACCCGTTCCCACGCCGCCGGATCGAGCGCAAAAAATTCCTCCAGCGCCCGGTATAATTCCGGGTGCGCCTCCCGCAACCGCCGCGGCATCTCGAAAAAAGCCTCCACACTGACCGCCCAAAATTCCTCCGCGTTCTGCGCGCCGTAGCGGTCGATCACCGCTTCGTTTTCATTCGTCCGCAATGCCCGCAATCCCTCCGCCAGCACCGCCGGCAAATTTCCTCCGCCGGGGCGCACATGGTGGGCAAACTCATGCAGCACCACATTGTGCCCGTTGCCCGCCAGCGCGTTCGTCTGCAAAACCGCACACCACGCCAATACCACCGAGCCCGCCGGGCTGGCCTCGCCTTCCCGCGCCACCGTGCCGACGACTTCCCAGCCGATCGTGTGATCATACGTGCGCATTTCGCTCGAAAAAACTCCGGGGTAAACCAGCACCGATTGCACCGTGGGAAAACAATCCGCGCCTTCCCGTCCGGCCAGCAACAGGCAGGCATGCCCGGCAATCGTCACCGCCATCGCATCGTCCACCTTCGGCAGGCCGCCGCACGCGGTGAAGGTTTTCTCCGCGAGAAACACCTTTACCTGCGCTTCCAGCCGCTGCCGAATTTCCTCCGGCAACCGCGGATAAACCGGCATCCGCCGCCGCAACACCGCCGCCCAGGCGCGGGGAAAAGCCGCCGCGTGAAACCTCGCCCGCGCCCGTTTCCTCCGCCGGTTCCTTTGCCCCCACCGCCAGCCGAGCCACGCGCCAGCCGCCGCCAGAAAAATTCCTCCGCCCCATGCCAGCGCGCCCATCATCGTCGTGTCAGCGTCCGCCAAGTGTGCGGACAAACAATTCCCGGAAAACCGCCTCCTGCTCGTTGGGCCGCTGCAAAATTCCCTCAAAGGCGTCCACCAACCCCAGTTGCAGCTCGGTGAGGTTTTTCAAAGTAAACAGCGGCAGCGCCACGCCGACCTTGTTGCCGAGATACCAGGCGTTTTGCGTGAACACGTTGAGCGAGGATTTTTCCTCCGCGCCGCCAAAGTAACGCCCGTATTTTTCCGCCGCCCTGGCCCAGTCAGCCTTGTCGATGCCGCCGCGCCCGATGCGAATTTCCCCTGCATCCACCAACACCCGCAACTGGATCAACAGACGGTTGCGGTTTTGCAACGACGACACCAGCGCGCGCCCGCCCTGCGGCTCATGGTAAAAAAACCGGCGCAACGAAGCCAGCGCCCACTCCAAATCGCCGGAGTAAAATGCCTCCACCGGCTCGAAAAAATCCCCTTCGCCAAAATTCGGCACCAGCGCCAGCACCAGCTCCGGCGTGATCCTTCCGCCGTCCGCGCCGAGGTAGCAGGCAAGTTTGCGAATTTCCTCCAGAATCAGCCGGCTGTTTCCCCCGACCTTCCCAATCAGCGCCTCCATCCCGTCCCGCCCGATCTCCACACCCTGCGCCGCGCACTCCACGCGGATCATTTCCGCCAGCGCCGCCGGATCCTTCGCCGCGCTCACCACGGTGCTCTCGCCTTTTCCTTCGAACCACTTCGCCTCCTTCCGACGCCGGTCCACCGGATACGCGCTGACCACGATCGCCGTGGCCGCCGGATCGTTGTTTTCCAACAACGCCTGCAATTGTTCCAAGCACATCTTCCCGCCTTCCGATCGGCCCAGCACCGTGTCCGCCAGCCAGCTCAGGCCGCGCAGCCAGACGAATTTCTTGTCGCCAAACAACGACAGGGTTTGCACCGCGGAGGAAAACGTCGCCAGGGCCTGCTCGGCGTCGTCCACCTTTTGCGCCGCGCCGTCGATGATTTCCTTTGCGAAATCCCCTTCCGCGTCCGCCGTCAGCCGCGCAAAACACTCGCGCGCCGCCCGGTCCACCAGGAACTCATCATCGCCAGCAAAGTAGTAAAACGGGGCACCCATGCCGCGGGATTCAAAAGGAAAGCCGCGCCGTGGAAAGGTTTTGTTTCCCTTTTTCCTCCGCAAAAATCCCGCGCCACCCTTTGTTAAAGGTTAATTTTTTCGTTTAATCCTCCTTCGCTTAAAAACCCTCCGAAAAACCACTTTCCCATGCTGTCCATTCTCCACTCCGGCGCCCTGCTGGGCGTCGAAGCCGTTCCGGTCATTGTCGAGGTCAACACCGGCGAACAGGGCGACTTCAAACTTTTCCTCGTCGGTCTGCCCGACGCCGCCGTCAAGGAATCCCTCGACCGGGTGCTTTCCGCCCTGCAAAACAGCGGCTTCCGCGGGCCGCAAACCCGCACCACCATCAACCTCGCGCCGGGCGACTTGCGCAAGGAGGGCGCAATGTACGACCTGCCGATCGCCTTGGGCATTCTCGCCGCCACGGGGCAGCTCAACCAGGATCAACTCGGCGGATTCCTGATCGCAGGGGAACTGAGCTTGAGCGGGGCCACGCGACCAGTGCGCGGGGGCGTGGCACTGGCACTGCAAGCGCGGCGCGAAAAAAAACGGGGGCTAATCCTCCCGAAAGTTTCCGCCGCCGAGGCCGCCTTGGTCGAAGGTGTCGCGGTTTACGGGGTCGATTCCCTCGGCGAATGCGTCCGCTTCCTCAACGGCCATCTGCCGCTGCAACCGGAATCCCCGCAAAACAATCCTTTCCGCCAGCCGCCGGGCGGGGAAAACGCCTTGGACTTCGCCGAGGTCAAGGGCCAGCACACCCTGCGCCGCGCGGTGGAAGTGGCGGTCGCTGGCGGACACAACCTGCTGATGATCGGCCCGCCGGGTTCGGGCAAAAGCATGATCGCCCGCCGCATTCCGACCATCCTCCCCGAGCCGACCTTGGAGGAATTTCTCGAAATCCTCGGCATCCAGTCCGCCGCCGGCATCACCCTGAGCAACGAAAACCGCTGCTTCCGTCGCCCTTTCCGCGCGCCGCACCACACCATCAGCGATGTGGGCCTGATCGGCGGCGGCACCGTGCCGGGGCCGGGGGAAATTTCCCTCGCCCACAACGGGGTGCTCTTCCTCGACGAGCTGCCAGAGTTCAAACGCTCCGCGCTCGAAGTGATGCGTCAGCCGCTGGAGGACGGCTGCGTCACCATCTCCCGCGCCGCAGGGAAAATCACCCTGCCGAGCCAGTTCATGCTGGTCGCCGCCATGAACCCCACACCTTGCGGCTATGCCGACGACCCTTCCCAACCGATGCGCTCCTCCCCGGCGCAAATCCAGCGCTATCGCGCCAAAATCTCCGGGCCGCTGCTCGACCGCATCGACATCCATGTCGAGGCACCCGCACTTTCCATCGAGGAAATGCGCACCGCCAAACCGGGCGAATCCTCCGCCGCCATCCGCGCCCGCGTCGTCACCGCCCGCCAGCGCCAGCAGGAGCGCTTCGGCAACTCCCGCCGCAGCAACGCCTGCAACGCCCGCATGGGCCAGAAACAAATCCACCAGCACTGCCGCCTCTCCGAAGAACAAGGGCTCCTTCTGCAGCGCGCCATGGAACAGCTCAACCTTTCCGCCCGCGCCTACGACCGCGTCCTCAAAGTCGCCCGCACCATCGCCGACATCGACCAGTCCGAAAACATCACCACGCCCCATCTCATGGAGGCCATCCAATACCGCAGTCTCGATCGCAAATGGCTGGGCTAAGTTTCCTTTGCGGGTGCGGTATTTCCTTTGCGCCCTTTGGAGTGCGGCGATTCTCGCCGCTTTGTTTCTGAGTGAACCACCGAGGCCGCAGGTGGACCGTGATCTCCTCATCGCGTTTACGGGCGCGAAGGAAATGGAGAGGAAATGGCGAAATCACGAATGGCCGCGAATGAGACACGGATGAATTTTCCTCTTGGTCAATGGCTGGTTTTCTTTGCCTTCACTTCACGGGGATCCAAAGCGGCGCGGAGCACCGCACTCCAAAATTTCCCTTTGCGGGTGCGGCATTTCCTTTGCGCCCTTTGGAGTGCGGCGATTCTCGCCGCTTTGTTTCTGAGTGAACCACCGAGGCCGCAGGTGGACCGTGATCTCCTCATCGCGTTTACGGGCGCGAAGGAAATGGAGAGGAAATGGCGAAATCACGAATGGCCGCGAATGAGACACGGATGAATTTTCCTCTTGGTCAATGGCTGGTTTTCTTTGCCTTCACTTCACGGGGATCCAAAGCGGCGCGGAGCACCGCACTCCAAAATTTCCCTTTGCGGGTGCGGTATTTCCTTTGCATCTGCTAACTGTTCAAGCCCCGCCGGGGA
Organism: uncultured Opitutia bacterium; assembly: GCA_937874455.1. Lineage (GTDB taxonomy): Bacteria > Verrucomicrobiota > Verrucomicrobiia > Opitutales > UBA953 > CALNBE01. The sequence continues at coordinate 19,701 of CALNBE010000159.1, forward strand.
ACCGGGCCTTGCCGGGGCTGTTTCCCCCTTCAGCATCAATTTCTTGTCATGAATCGTCGCCATTTCCTCTCCCAAACTGCCGGCGCCGCCGCCGCGTTTTCCCTTTTCGCCGCAACTCCCGCCCGCGCCTTCGCCGAGGTCCAAAAGGCCGACGGCATGAACTACGCGCCACAGGGGAAACCGCGTCCGGTGGTCAAAGCGGGGGAATTTCCTTTCGCCGCCGCCTTCCTCGACCACGGGCACATCACCGGGATGGTCAACGGGCTCACTGAAGCCGGGGCGACGCTCCAATGGATTTACGAGCCGAACCCGGAAAATTTCTCCCGGCGCGACGCGCTGCAGCAGCGTTTCCCCTCCGCCAAAATCGCCAAATCCTTCGAGGAAATTCTCGATGATCCCGCGGTGAAAATGGTGGCCGCCGCCGCAGTGCCCAATCTGCGCGGACCGATCGGCTGCCGGGTCATGCGGGCAGGCAAAGATTATTTCACCGATAAAACCCCCTTCACCGAGTTGGCGCAACTGGCCGAGGCAAAGGAAATCGTCGAGCAAACCAAACGCCGCTACTTCGTTTACTTCAGCGAACGGCTCCACACCGAGTCCGGCATGTATGCCACCGACCTCGTGCAAAACGGCGCGATCGGCAAGGTGATCCAGGTGCTCGGTCTCGGGCCGCACCGGCTCAACAAAGCGTCGCGCCCAGCCTGGTTTTTTGAGCGGAAAAAATACGGCGGCATTCTCTGCGACATCGGCAGCCACCAGTTCGAGCAATTCCTCACCTACGCGGGTGCCAGCGACGCCACCGTCGCCCATGCCGCTGTCGGCAACTTCGCCAACCCGTCCACGCCCGAGCTGGAGGATTTCGGCGAAGCCTCGCTGGTCGGCGACAACGCCACGTCCAACTACATCCGCGTTGACTGGTTCACCCCCGACGGACTCGGCACCTGGGGCGACGGACGCATCGTCATCCTCGGCACCAAGGGCTACATCGAGCTGCGCAAATACCTCGACGTCGCCCGCGAAAAATCCGGCGACCACGTTTACCTCGTGGACGAAAAAAGCGAGCGCCACTTCAACGTCACCGGACAGGTCGGCTTCCGCTTCTTCGGCGAAATGATCCTCGACTGTCTCAACCACACCGAAAAAGCCATGACCCAGGCCCACATTTTCAAGGCCGCCGAACTCTGCCTCCTCGCCCAGGAAAAGGCCCAGCGCCTGACGTAAAACGCAAAGGAAAAACAGGTGGAGCGCGGTATCCGCATCGCGCTCTTCCGGGAAAGGCCGGAGGCCGGATTTTCTTTCAACACAAAGACGCGGAGGAAATACCGCACCCGCAAAGGAAAAATTTGGAGTGCGGCGCTCCGCGCCGCTTTGGATCCCCGCAAAGGAAAGGCCAAAGAAAACCAGCCATTGAACCCGAAGGAAATTTCTTTCGTGTCCATTCGCGGCCATTCGTGATTTCGCCATTTCCTCGCCATTTCCTTCGCGCCTGTAAACGCGATGAGGATATTGCGGTCCACCTGCGGCCCCTGTGGTTCACTCAGAAACAAAACGGCGAG